>CALCOQ010000251.1 GCA_937897005.1 uncultured euryarchaeote | reverse complement strand
GTCCGGACGAGACGATGAATACATCGCTCTGTTCTGTCACCCTCAGTTCATATTGAGCGGTGGCGAGTTGAGTCTCCCACATCCAATCTCCTTCTTCTGCTGTTGATTTGATATAATGGGTTGAAAGAGGTGTACCGTGCTCATCCGGTACAGGTTCTCCATCCTCATCAAGCACTGGTTCAACACCGTACGTCATATATCCAGTGGCCCCAAGATGTGAAACGAATCTATCCCCTGCACTTTCATTTCCAACAGCAACCTCCTCCATCACGAATGGATCTGGACTCATATCGGGTGCAAGCACCAGATGGGCCAATGGGACAGTGGCATAGACCAATGCCAACCACAGAATAACCAGTATACCCGCCTTGATGATCCATTCCTTCTTCTTCTTGGCCAGCCAGATTATCAGAGCGGTGAAGGCGAATATCATCAGAAGCTCGAGTAATATCCAACGTCCTTGACTAGCGCCTTCTTTGCCGAAAGCACGTAATTCATCAGACTGATTGTAGAATGGTTGTAGCAACATTCCAAGAGCGATGGTGCCAACGAACATTACTGCCATGGCCAACATCGAGCCCCATTGTTCCTTCATCGCCTCTATGGCGAATTGAAACTCAGACTTGCGCTTTCGGATTTCCTTGTTCGGGGTTGCCCCTTCCCCTGACATGGCTGTGCGAGTCTTACACTCCCTTTCATGGCTTCTGCCCAGCCATGCGTAGCATGGCTATGCGAGGACTGAAGTTCAATGACCTGTTGTCAAGTCCGTCGATATGATTCGGGATTGGCTTGAAGGTCTGCGTTCACGTGGAATTTCATTAGGTCTGGAAACCACAAAAGAGGCTCTGAATAGCCTGAATGACCCACAACTCTGTGCCCCTGCCATCCATGTTGCTGGAAGTAACGGAAAGGGCACCGCCTGTGCCATCATCAGTGCTGCATTGATCTTGTCAGGCAAGAAAGTAGGAACCTTCACCTCACCTCACCTTGCCAGAGTGGAAGAGAGAATTCGTATCGATGGAATACCGATTACTCCAACAGAACTCGATGCTACATTGAGAGTGATAAGAGATATCGATCCAGGATTGACATTCTTTGAAACCACCTGGATTGCAGCCTGCATCTTGTTTGAGGAACATGAAGTAGACGTGATGGTGGTTGAAGTCGGGCTTGGAGGACGGCTCGATGCGACAAGGACCTGCAAAGCCAGCGTTTGTCTAGTCACCTCGATATCGCTGGAGCATACCGATATTCTAGGAGACAGCATCAGGGAGATTGCTCTGGAGAAAGCTGCAATCGCTTCGGAGTGTCCATTTCTGGTGATGAAGGAGATTGAAGAAGGGAAAGAAGATATCGAAACTCTGTACGATGTACAATGGGTGGAAATCGAGGTTGATGATTATCGTCAAGAAGCTGCGATATTGGCTGAAAAGGTGCTACGTGCAGGAGGATTTGAAGCGGCAGCGGATAGAGTTCCAGAGGCTGCAGAAGTGATTCGATGGCCAGCACGGATGCAGCGGGTGAAGAGTGGAGGCCGCGAATTCCTACTCGACTCGGCCCACAATACCAGCGGAATGGAACGCTTCATCAAAACTCTTGCACCGATCATCAAGGACCGTGAATGGAGCCTGTTGTTTGGTTCATCTCCACAGGTGAAACTGGATCAATTCCTGCAACCCATCTTGACACTGATGGAAATGAATCCACCGATCGATGTAGTATGTACTGAAGCGCGCAATGGACGTTATCCTGCCTTGGCAGCGGATTCATTCGGATTCGGCCGTTCGATCAACGATGTGAAAGATGCGCTTGCTTCAATCAATGGCGATTTCATCGTCAGTTGTGGCTCACTGTATCTACAAGGAGAGATACTCATCGCTCTAGGAATGGACACTGACCATGACCTGTCACTTCTCTGAGACAACTTATCATGAGATGGTCATTCGCGAGAGGTGGTGATACTCTGAAGGACAAGCATCTCAGTATTCGTATCGAACAATGTCTCGCTCTGGCCAAAGCCAGCAACTGTCCTCGTCGTAAGTTCGGCGCCTTACTGGTGGACCCAAACCGAAACGTTGTACTGATGGATGGATACAATGGAGGGCCACGCGGTGGAGGAGAGTTGTGTGGGGGTGAGACTTGTCTGCGCGATGATGAGAACATCAAATCAGGAACCATGGTGGAAATTGGATGCCATCACGCTGAAATGAATCTGATATGCAATTCCGCTGCCAATGGGGTGCCTACAGGCGGT
>CALCOQ010000250.1 GCA_937897005.1 uncultured euryarchaeote | reverse complement strand
TTGGTGATATTCCATGTCAGTGCAAGTGATCCAGAGTCAAACAGGAATTATGACATCTATCGTGATAACAATGTTGATGATGGCTCAAACAATGACCACGACCAGATCATTTCAAAGAATCTGAAGATAATGTGGGAGTTGGATGATACTATTGATGAAGACGGCGATCTTGATTTCAGTAACGATTGGCTATTCAGTGCCGATGGGGAATCAGCAACCAGAATCACTCACTTGTATGAACATTCCAATGATGTCATGGTCAGAGTCCAGATATGTGATGGAATGGGGATATGTGTCCAAGATTCAATTTTGATCCAGCCTGCTGAAGGACCTGAGAAGACCCCGACCTTGTCTGATTTCAATTGGCAGGATGCCAAGGGCTGGATGTCAGATGCAGGTGGTGAATCCGCTTTCGTACTGGGATTGATATTCGTTGTTCTCATTCTGGGATGGCTGGTGATGCGCACTCCTGTTGGTATGGATGAAGAGGAAGCAGCAGAAGCTGCGGAAGCATACGATGTCCAGAATGTCGAGGCAGAAGGTGGTGTTCTGGGAATGGACCAGCATGAACCCCCGCCAAAACCGCGGATTCTCTCCAAAGATGATCGAAGGAGCACAGGTTCCGGTTATGTCAGGCCAGTCCGTGCCAGAAGGCGCTGAAATTGACTTCATCTTCAATTCAGGACTCCGCCTCCATGGCCAACCATGATGTGCTTCAGGCTTCACGTTGGTGTTCACCGGGTTGGGTTTGGTGAGGTCGATGAGGAAGGCGACGCTGTTGGCGATTCTGTTGACATTGCCATTGGTCATGTTCATTCCCGGCGATGTCGCCATTGTAGGTGTCGTCGAGGCGGCAGGATGCAGTGTTTCCAGCCAAGACAGTACTGAATGGGGTACACACATCAGAAATATCAGTATTGAAACCACCTTCATGGGAGAATGGAATGAATGGGAAGATGGGGAACGAGGATTCGACAATCAGGATGAGGCAATGGTTGGTATCACCCCATATACGGGCCCATTGTCGCCACTACGTTCTGGATTTCACACATCTTTCAGTGTCGGTAATGGCAGTGGTGGCGGAGTGAGGATGAATCTAACAACTGGAATGAGGTACACTTTCTGTCTGACCATTGATAATGCCAATGCTGACAGTGTTCGAGAACCTCCAGTGGATGCCTACCTCTTCTTGACCCACGATTATGACATGTATGCAATGCAGTACTACCTCTACGGTGAAGAAATTCAATTCATGGAGGATCTTGAGGAGAATATTCCACCAGAATGGCGAGGGGGATTATGGAGAGGTTTCCGCGATGTCCATAACTATGAGAATATACGTGAAGCAGAATTCTCTGTGGTCCTTGACAAACTTGAGACTTCAACATCTTTGTTCAGTGGAGAAGGAACCACCTATGAGGAATTCATCATTTTTGTTGATGCCATCAACAATACCCATATCGACGACGCCCCAGAACCGCATTCAACCTCGTTGGTTGATCTGACGGTAATGGTTGAGGAAGCATTCATCCTTCCAACATGGACGGTTCCATTGACCTGCATGGCATTGCTCTTACTGTTGGCAGCTGTTCCAGTGATCATGCACTTCAAATATTCCAAGGCAGGGCTTGATGGCTACAAGGTGGATCTGGTCCCAAATCTGGAGCAGCAGGAAAATAGCGCGGAAGCTGGTTCCATTATCGCTGATGACGTGTCAAAAGACCCCTCATTCCAAGGCTGATGGAAATTGGCAGAGGTTCAGTATTCCAACAGGATCCAAGCATTTCTCAGATCCTTGACGTTGACCATTCCTTTGTCCCCTAGATGGAAGTCATTTTGCAGAGTAGCATATACCAAGGATTGATCCAGAACTGGCGCATGGATCCTGGTCCAATCTCCGCCAGGACCAAGGCCCATTATTGAGAAATCATGACCTTCGCCTTTCATTTCCCAAGATGCTTCAACCAATTTCAGACTCTCTTGTTGAGACTCTGTGGTCCAACACATCTTGATCGTGTCACCCTTGTCGTTCGAATCACCCACCAGTTTGACGATGTCCTCGACAGGTGGAACTCCTTCACCATGAGTGGAAGCGATGACTTTGGCTCCAGAATCAGTTGCTGCTGCATGTAATCTCTGTCTGGTTTCTTCCTCAATCGATAGTTCAAGGTCGATATATGACGCTCCGCTCTTGATTGCTTCTTCAAGAATAGCGCATCTTTCATCTTCATCACCTGGGAAGTAACCGCCTTCGGATGTTGAGCGGCAAGTGAAGATGACCGGTAGGGGGATTCCGCCTTTCAGTTCCTCAATGGTTTCCGAAACTTCGATGTCCGAGGTAGAGCGCCTCTTCCAAACGGATTCGGGAGGCACCAACGGCTTTGCATCCCTATCTCCTACATCTTCCTGAGCGTCGATTTTGGGAGAGATGAGATAAAGCCGGTCAAACCTGACTTCCACCAGATCCGCACCATTCAGATTGGCCCTGGCGGCTTCGTCAATGACCTCTTTGACAGTACAGCCATCAAGGGAGACGCATACCAGCGGGTCTTTCATCGGGCCGGCGAACTGCCACTCATCCTTAACCATGTCGTGCAGGTAGGAACCGCCTGCCACCGCTACATTCCATACATTCCAATATGGTGAATCACACGACAAATCGACTGTCTTTGTGCATGCTCATTGATAAGGTTCATTTACTGTTGCAGTCACAGTGTAGACGTTAGTCGCAGGGTACCCATAGGGTACCCTGAGAATGAGAGGATTTCCATGTCAGATGATTACGAAGCAGACAGCATTCAGGTCCTTGAGGGACTGGAAGCGGTCAGAAAGCGACCAGGGATGTACCTCGGAGACCCTCATGATGGTTCGGCCCTCCACCATTGCATCTGGGAAGTGGTTGACAATGCGGTCGATGAGCACCTTGCGGGTTATTGTGACGCCATCGAGATAATTCTAGAG
>CALCOQ010000249.1 GCA_937897005.1 uncultured euryarchaeote | reverse complement strand
GGAATACTTGGGCCTGCACTGTTACAACACACTCAAGGTTCTGATAAACCACCAGGAAAGCATGGATCCATCGAAGGGTTGGATCTGGTTGACAAAGTCATCATCATCGATCAATCTCCAATTGGTAGAACCCCCCGCTCCAATCCGGCAACATACACCAAAGCATTCGATGAAATCCGCAAAATATTCTCAAACACCCCTATATCTAAAGAAAGAGGATACAAACCCGGACATTTCTCCTTCAATGTGAAAGGAGGGAGATGCGAGTCCTGCAAAGGAGGCGGCTCCATCAAGTTAGAGATGAATTTCCTTCCTGATGTATGGATGACTTGTGATATCTGCAAAGGCACGAGATATACCAGAGAGACCCTTGAAGTAGAGTGGAAAGGGAAAACGATTTACGATATTCTTGAAATGTCAGTTGCTCAAGCAGAAAAATTCTTCCAGAACCATAAGAAATTACATCGCACACTTTCAACCCTGAATGACGTTGGTCTGGGATACATCAGATTAGGCCAACCAGCAACAACACTGAGTGGGGGCGAAGCTCAAAGAGTGAAACTTGCTAGTGAATTGAAGAGGCCTCCACATAAGCACACATTGTACATACTTGATGAACCAACGACTGGGCTTTCACTATCAGATACAGAGCAATTGATTTCAGTGCTTTTCAGATTAAGAGACAGAGGCCATTCTGTTATCGTCATCGAACACCATCTCGATGTTGTGAAGAGTGCGGATTGGATAATCGATCTTGGTCCCGAAGGAGGAGGAGGAGGCGGCCGCATAGTTGCAGAAGGCCCACCAACCACCATAATCAAGAGTAAAACAAGCCACACAGGACAGTGTTTGAAGAATCATCCTTCCTCACCGAAGCCATGATGCGACAGCCCCCCTTCGTCTGACCATGAGCGGCGAAACCCCCCCCGGAAACCATGATTCCGGTGATTACGCAGATATTTTCAGCGTAGGGTCTTCAACAGAAGCCCTTGAAATGAAATTGACGGAGGTCCGGAAAGAAGAACGCGAGATATTTCAGTTCAATACTGGAATGGGAGTTTGGATAAATCGATTGATGCCAATTCCTGTTATCGCTGCTGGGATCATCTATCAGGTGGATCCATCTATTTTTTCCATCGACACCAAGATCTCTCAATTCTCAATCATGTTGGTTCTGATATTGTTTGGACAGGTATTGTGGCAGATTCTTTTGGCAAAACGAGCCCGCGGATTGAAATTGACGCGAGCAGGATTTGAGATGCAAGGCATCATCGCACGCAGAAAGGGACAACCCTTCAAATCCTTGGAAGGATATGACCAGGTTTCTTCAACCCTGAAAGATGAACACATGCAAGCAATCTCCCACCGTGTGTTCGGAATTCTAGCCATTCTTTGTTATCTCTTGACCTTATTCGGCTCTCTTTTTCTGACGCCACCCTTTGCTTGGAATGAAATGCTTGAATTTTCAACTTCAGAACCAGCACCATTTGTTTTTGCGATGTTGGTAGCCATCGGAACAGGACTATCAATCTTGGTTTGGATGGCTGCAGTCATGGACCCAACAAAGGATTTTGATGCATCTGAACCAACTGGTCTACTCGCTACATACATACCATCTGGCCACCCCACACTTTTGACAGCTCCATTCAGCCAGATTCTTCTGTATATGATGGAACCTGGTCTCGCGAACAGATGGAATCAATACATCCGTGAGATCAGTGCATTATCCATTGAACAAATATCCGAAATCGAGGCGATTGAAAGAACGCTGTTCTTGTATCATATGAATCAAGAAGGAGTGATGGAAAGAGAAGAAGTAGCAAAGGAATTGGAAGAGATATATCCGCCCGATACCGTGCCAGGAATCATGAATCACGAGATATTCAATGTTGAGATGATTCACCATCTCTTTGACCTCACAAGAGAGCACAACCCTTCATTTTTCCTTACCATCGACAGGTTGGAACATCGACTGATGAATCAATTGAAAGAATTAAAGAACAAACCATTTATTTTTGATTCTGAAGTCGATAGGCAAGTACACGGAGATCAAGTCAATTTGATGATATATATCGCAAGTTTGTTGGATAGCAAAGATGTTTATCAGATTGAAGTCATTTCATCTGGCTTTGAGCCTCAGACACAATCTATCAAACTCACCTTTGACTCAGAACAAACAGTCCATCTACCAAAGGGCGATTCAATCCAGATCAGAAAAGAAGGAGATGATGATTTGATTCACACCATGGGCGAGGCATTGGATTGTGGTTCAGTGATATGGTTATCGATGCAGCCAGTGCGGAAAGGGATTTTTGATACACAAGTGATTCTCAAGGATGAAGATGGAAACATCATTCAAGGTAGAACAATGCGAACATCTGTGTCAAAGAACATTTCTCAAGCATTGAAACAGTATTCAGGAAAGGCTGGAAAGGCGGGTGGTCTTGCCGTTCCATTACTCAAGGTCGCCCCGAGTTTACGCAAATTGGTTGGCCTGCCTTGAGACGAGTATCGGATGAAAGCCTTCATGGACGGTCGTCAAACGCCATAGTCTGCCCCATAGGGGCAGGTCGCACCCAGAATGTCTCTGAGCGTACATCGTGTTGAAGTGACGCCCCGTTCTGGAGAGGAGATGGTTGATGTCAGAGGAGAACTGATCAAACGCTCCCTCTTCAATGACCACGATATCAGAATCAACGAAGTTCGAAGCATCCTCGGCTTTCTTGTGAAAGCCGACCTTCCCGCAAAATCAATCAAGGATGTAGTGGATGTACTGTTTGCAGATCCAATCATTGAGATTGGAACATGTAATGATGAGATTCTCAATGATACAGCAATATTTCCAACCCGCCCAGACGCGGTGATCAGTATTGGATTCAAACCCGGAGTCACTGATAATCCAGGAACTGCGGCAGTGGATGGGTTGAAGATATTACATCCAGATATCGATGAACATTCGGCAGTATCAACCACCGTCACTTATACATTCCACGGCCTTGATGAATCAGTGGATATAGAATGGTTGGCAGAACAATTACACAACCCATTGATTGAACGTGCTGAAGCCATGGACACCAGAGATATAGCCACTTCTTTTCCAAAACTCGATTTTCCTGAGGCCCCACCAAATGAATTCACTATTCCGTCAATCATTGATCTTGAAGTGTCCGATGCTGAACTTGAGGATATTTCAGAATCCGGAATACTCGCATTGAATCTTGAAGAGATGAAAGCCATTCAGACTCATTACCGAGATCCCGAGATACAAGCCGCCAGAACCGCTCGTGGAATTTCAGCATCCGCCCCCACGGATGTTGAACTTGAGTGTCTGGCTCAGACGTGGAGCGAGCATTGTAAGCACAAGATATTCTCAGCCCGCATCACTCACGTGGACCGTGAAACTGGAGAGGAGAGCGAGATAGATTCCCTGTTCAAGACCCATATCATGAAACCAACAGAGGAGATGCAGGAGGAGGTTGATTGGCTACTCTCAATATTCCATGATAATTCTGGAGTCATCGCCTGGAATGATGAATGGAGCCTATGTATGAAAGTAGAGACTCACAATTCCCCCAGTGCATTGGATCCATATGGTGGTGCGATGACTGGTATAGTTGGAGTGAACAGAGATATTCTCGGTACCGGCCTTGGTGCAAGGCCCATCGCCAATACTGACATTTTCTGTTTCGGACCACCAGATTGGCAAGGAGACCTACCGGCCAATCTCTTTCCACCATCACGCGTTCTTTCTGGAGTCCATGCTGGAATCAGAGTGGGTGGAAATGAGAGCGGCATCCCAACAGTGAATGGAGCCATCGTCTTCGATGATAGGTATATTGGAAAACCACTGGTTTATGCTGGCACCATCGGGATAATGCCAAGGCAACTACCGGATGGTAGGCTGACTCATATCAAAACTCCAGCAGAGGGAGATATGGTGTATATGGTTGGAGGACGAGTTGGTGCTGATGGCATCCATGGAGCAACCTTCTCCAGTCTCGAGTTGACCGAAGAAAGTCCCAGTAGTGCAGTGCAGATAGGGGATCCGATAACGCAGAAGAAAATGCTCGATATGATACTTGAAGCAAGGGATGCAGGCCTGATAACCTGCATCACAGATAATGGTGCAGGGGGGTTATCGAGTAGTATTGGAGAGATGGCTGAATATACCAATGGTTGCGAAATAGATCTCTCTAAGGTGCCATTGAAACAAAGTGGATTATCATCGTGGGAGATTCTGGTTTCAGAATCTCAGGAAAGAATGACCGTGGCTGTCAAAGGCGATGACCAAATCACATTCGAGGAAATGGCCGCATTACATGAAGTTGAAGCTACTGTGGTTGGAAGATTCACCTCTAATGGAGAATTCCATGTGAAACATGGAGAAATGACAGTGGCATCATTGCCTCTTGAATTCCTTCATGATGGAGTGCCACAGTTGCGCTTGGAAAGCGAGTGGAAAGCACCAGAGAATGAAGCATTCATCCCACCAGGAGAAGTTGACCATTCTGAGATATTACTCGAACTTTTATCACGTCCGAATATCGCAAGTAAAGAGACCTTGGTGCGTCAATATGACCACGAAGTGATTGCACAAACGGTCGTGAAACCATTCGTTGGTAAACACTGTGATGGGCCTGGGGATGCAGGAGTGTTAGCGCCGATACATGGCAACACCCAAGGCTTTGTGGTTTCATGCGGATTATCCCCAAGGTATTCTGACATTGATGCTGGGGCCATGGCCGCTGCTGCGGTGGATGAAGCGGTTCGAAACGCAATATGTAGCGGAGTGGATCCAGAAAAGATGGCTGGGTGTGACAATTATTGTTGGCCTGACCCGATAGTCAGTGACAAGACGCCAGATGGTAAGTTCAAACTCGCCCAACTGGTTCGGGCCAATCGGGAATTGGAACGAGCGTGTCGCGGATACAGAGTTCCCTGCATCAGTGGAAAAGATTCAATGAAGAATGATTATGGCAAGGGCAAAGACAAGATAAGCATCCCTCCAACCCTGTTGTTCTCATTGATTGGTGACCATCCTGATGTTCGTAGTTCCATCACCAGCGATTTCATTGCAACCGGCCATCAATTATACTTACTTGGAGAATCCAAAGAAGAGTTGGGCGCTAACGAAGTTGCATACATGTTGGTGGAAACTGGAAGGGCGGATGGAATCGGTGGCGAAGTCCCCAGATTGGTAGATATTGAAGCCAATCTCGGCATGTATACATCCCTTAGTGATGCAATTCATTCTGGTTTGATATCCAGTGCTCATGATTGCAGCGAAGGCGGAATTTCTGTTGCGCTCATCGAGATGTGCATCGGCGGACGCCAAGGAGTTTCAGTTGATATTGAAAATACAGGTGATGCTTCCATCTGGGCCAAACTGTTTGGTGAGAGTCTAGCCAGAATCATTGTTGCAGTGGCCCCCGAGAACATCGAAGAATTCGAACTGAAAACACAGAACCATCGTTGCACGAAAATCGGTACGACAACGGAGTCCAATAATTTAGTGATTTCTAGCGGAAATGAGACGTTGGTCGATGTCGATATTGATATCGCCCTCAAGGCTTGGAAGAGTACATTCTGTGGGGGGGAGTTCTGATGATCCACGTTCCAAAAGTAGCGGTCTTGACAGGCTTTGGAATAAATTGTGACCATGAAACTGCAGCAGTGTTCGGGATGGCCGGAGCCGAAGTAGAAAGGATACACGTCAATCATCTGGTTTCTGGCGAACGAAATCTCGAGGAATTTCATATCATGGCAGTTCCAGGGGGTTTCTCTTTTGGTGATCACTTGGGGAGCGGGAGACTTTTGGGGAATAGGATGCGATTTCAATTACGAGAACAACTGACTTCATTCGTTGCAGCAGGTAAACCGATTATCGGGATCTGTAATGGATTCCAAGTGCTGGTGAAAACTGGATTGTTACCGGGTAATGAAATACCAGATTTTGAACAAACAGCATCTTTGACTTTGAACAATTCAGGGCGTTATGAAAATAGATGGGTCAGTCTTGAGTTCAATGCAGACAGTCACTGCATCTGGACCAAAGGCCTCGAACGAATGGAAGTTCCAGTGCGACATGGCGAAGGAAAATTCGTTGTCCCAGATTCCAAGATTCTGGATTCAATGGATTCAGATGGGCAATTGGTCTGTAGATATATTGACCCATCCAGTAAACCCGGGGAAGGTATGACGGATGAAACCCTTCCATTCCCAATCTGTCCAAATGGGAGTATGAGAAACATTGCTGGAATATGTGACCCTACTGGATTGATATTTGGATTGATGCCACACCCCGAAGCAATATACGCGCAATGGCTCCATCCACATTTTCGACGCACTAAAATCACATCTGTAGAAAGACCCACCTCTCCATTTTCTCACATCATTGATGATGATACTGAAATGGTGGAAGCAAGCCGAACCGCTCGAGATAGAGAATCAGAAAGAGTGGAATGGGAGGGTGCTGGAATGGCAATTTTCCATAACGCCGTCTCATATGTCAGGGAACATCTTTGAGGTGAAGATTTAGGATAAGAGTCCTTGTACGACGAAACATGGCGACCGAGAAATTATGGATGCCCTCGATAGAATCTTGCTATGAAACGGATTTCAATGCTCAGGTAATCGCGATTGAAGAAAATAAGGCAATACTCGATCGCACGCTGTTCTATCCTATTGGCGGGGGCCAGAATTGGGATGTTGGAACCCTTTCATGGGACGGAGGGGAGTCCGAGGTGGTCGAAGTCAGGGGGAGAGCAGATGTAGAACACCATCTCATCAATATCACCGGATTATCAGTTGGAGATATGGTTGAAGGAAGGATAGATTGGCAACGTAGACATGCACATATGCGAATGCATACCGCTCAGCATCTTGTATCGGGAATCGTGTACGAGATGTTCCACGGAACAAGAACGGTAGGAAATCAGATTCATCATGATCGAAGCAGGATAGACTTCAACCCCATCAAGTTCGAGGATGAGATGCTCAACAGAGTCATCACTCACACCAATGAAATGATTGAATCAGACTTATCAGTTGAATGTAGAGTGATGACGAGGGCAGAAATCAACAAGATCATGCCACCCGATCGCACCAATATGGACCTACTCCCCATTTCAGTCAAGGAGTTGAGAGTGGTGAGGGTGGGGGATGATGTCGATCTCTGCCCCTGTGCCGGCACTCATGTTCGTAAACTTTCAGAAATAGGCAATGTGAGACTTCTTGGCAAGAAATCCAAAGGCAAAGGTACACAAAGAATCAGTTACACTCTGGAAGGCCTAGGAGATCATCTCTGATCATAGATCAAGATCATCCTCGACATTTTCTTCCTCATCGGGTACTTCATCACTTCCATCGAGGATTCCACCTACGGAATCCAGCGCCTTCGACCAATCTTCTCTAGCCGTCTCTCTTTGCTCAATCACCGCCTCATCCTTTGCTTCTTGCGAGGCTAATACATCCACTAATGCCCGGTCTTCACCAACTCTATCAGAGCGGTCCACCTTGGGAATGGGACGATTTGGAATGGTTCTGGCTCCGGGAACCAAATCTTCAATCACCGGTAGGTTTTCACCGAACAGCCATGCTTCTTCTGCGCTTGGAGGAGCCTCCTTCCAAGGATTTCTATTTGCGACATCTTGTATCAGAGACCGCTTCACTTTCTTCGCTTGTGTAGCAAATAATTCACTAATTTCTTCAGTAGTTGGCATTTTCTTTGGCGCTGATACCAAGCCAGCCAGATATTGAATACGTTCCAATTCAGGGCCATGGACAGTATCATGGTCCCAACGATGGGGAGCGGAAATCATCTGAAACAATTCTCTTGCAAATTGTCCAACCAGATCATCAGACGAGCGTTCTTCAATATTCTTTCTGGTCAGGGAATGCTTCTCGATACAGGTACGGCAACGTTTGGTACCAGCGACATCCCGGGCATCACACAATAGACAACAGGACTGGAATCCCATTTCCTGCATTGCCCTTCTCGGCATCGACATTTTCGAACCCCTATTCTTCACGAGAGGCCTCTCATCTATGGCTTGAATGGTAGTAGGCTTCATGGCACACCCGTTGCAGCAAGGAGCCAATGGCACCCACTCCACAACGCGACCCGCGCGCCAGTCGGCTGGAGAATGACCCATTCGATAGGATTCACAGAGTGGATGTTGAACAACCAAGACAGGTTCAGGCTCCTGACCTATCTCAAGTTCTCCAGAGCCTATGGGGAATGGCGCCTTCTCAGCCCGTGCAACACCATAAGGGGAAATTATGGCATTTCAGTGAAGAAGAGAAGAAGCACCTCCTTCTGGCAACTGGCGCTTTCACCCTCGCTCTTGGATTCGTTATGGCCAATGGAGTTTCTGGATTGATTCGAGTAGGTCCAATCAATTGGCTTGTGACAGTCATCATCATGATGCCATTGATGCTGATCGCCATCGGTCCAGCCTTTGTGCTTCATGAAATTGGACATAAATTGGTTGCAAAACACTACGGTTGCTGGGCAGAGTTCCGAGCAGATCCTCAAGGCCTTAAATTCGGAGTAGCATTGGCCTTCCTTCTAGGCTTCTTGTTCATGGCACCTGGGGCTGTTATGGTTGCGGGAAGGGTGCAAAGGCG
>CALCOQ010000248.1 GCA_937897005.1 uncultured euryarchaeote | reverse complement strand
TCAGATTGTTTTCATATTCGTAAAGAGCAATCTTCAATGGGTCTAGAACGAAGCGTGTATTTGCTTCATCGACACCGAACAATGAAATCAATTCAGCCCTGAAGGCTTCTCTGAGTTCTTCTTCTGTAACGTTCAAAGGAGCACCCATTCCGATCTGCAGAGCCCTGGCTCCAATGATACGTGCTCTTTCAAAGCGGGTGTGCTGGCGTGCTGGCTCGACCATGATACTCACCTACGTCCTCAGAACGCATTCCCGCCGACCATCTACCCTCTATTGAACCCATCGCCCACCTACAAAGTCAATGTTGCTGGCATATGTTGATGAATGGGCATTCGGAGGATGCGATGATGAGAGGTACTGGCACCTGTGACCCGATGTCTCGGCTACCCCTTGCATTGATGCTCACAGGTCTGCTCATTCTGATAATAGGTGGTTCCGTACGAATCAATGACGCCGGAGAAAGTTGTCCTGATTGGCCTACCTGTTTCGGTGAGGTTCACCCCTTCGTCTCTGCTGAAGAACAATTGCAATGGTGGGAAGAAAACCCTGATGAGGCTGATTCTCGACATGGCACCGACAGTGACTACACATACACCACAATACAGATCTTCTCAGAATGGTTGCATCGACTATTGGTTGGAATAGTAGCCATCCCAGTTCTATGGAATTGGTTACACGTGCGTGGAAGAAGAGAAGAATTAGGCGAAGACATGCTTGGAATCGCCTTTGCCGGGGGGGTGCTGCTCATCCTTCAGGCCGTTGCCGGGTATGTCACCGTGAAATTCGATAACGCTGATTGGTCCGTCGCACTGCATCTTACATTGGCGGTATGTTGGATCTCTGTATTCATCTGGCAATGGTTGTTGTGGAGAGCCAGAACCAGGGGTATGGACCGTATCAACGATATCTCTGCCGAATTTGCCCTATCCGTGTTACCTAGACTGCGATATCTTGCTGGCTCAGTATTGTTCTTGCTGATACTCGGCGCCTGGGTGGCTTCGACCGCTGGAGGTGAATACAACAAGGGATGCAGTACTGGATTCGCAGGTGGATGGCCGAAATGCCAAGATTCGTGGTTCCCTCAACTTGCGCAGATGGGTGAACTTGTCCAGATGATTCACAGACTGGGAGCTCTAGTCGTTGGAGGTGCCTTGATGTGGGGTGCTGTTCGCATGCGAGAGATGGTCAGGTCTTCAAAGAATGGAGACATCCTGACCCGCTTCGTTGAGGCCAGCACTGGCCTGTGGCTGCTCAACGTTTTCATTGGTGGAATCTACATAATAACAGCAGGAGCAGAAGGATTCATTGAATTGCTATCCCTTCTTCATCTGCTCTTTGGTGTATCTTCATTTCTTGCGATTATGACTGCCGTACTGATATGCAGGGTTGCTATCATGGAACCTTCGATGACTGTAGAAGAGGAATGATATCATGTCTGAAGTCAATGAACGCCCATCTCTTTTCATCATCTGGATGAAATTGATGAAATTACGAGTCATCGTTCTCTTACAGGTGACTGCAGTCTGTGCAATTTTGGTCCATGACCTGCTCGACCGCAAGGGAGTGATTGAGGGAGGTGGTAGAACTTGGTTAGATACACTTGTCACATGCTTCTGGGTGGTTATTGGAGGAACTCTTTCAGCAGGAGGTTCAAATTCCATCAACATGTGGTATGACGAAGATATTGACAAAGGCATGAGAAGGACCAACAAACGACCTGTTCCCAGTGGATGGGTCTCAGGTAGACATGCCTTGGTCTTCGGCATCATCATCGCTGTTCTGGGGACTGCTGCGTTATGGCAGGTTCATTGGAAAGCAGGTTTCTGGACCGCATTCTCAGTTCTCTTCTATGTATTCATCTATACCATCTGGCTGAAACGTAGAACTCCACAGAACATTGTCATTGGAGGAATCGCTGGAGCGACTCCACCATTGATAGGATGGGCAGCAGCAGCCGCTGGAACCTTGACTGGAAGCAACCCCTTCGCTCTGGGTTCTCCTATTCCATGGATGCTGTTCCTGCTGATATTCCTGTGGACGCCTCCTCATTTCTGGGCCTTGGCATTGTATCGACATGGTGAGTATGGCAAGGTGGGTGTGCCGATGATGCCGGATGCCAAGGGAGCACAGAGAACACTTTTCGAATCGAAGATATACTGTATCCTGTTGATTGGACTTGCTTTGATTCCATTGTACTGGTCAGAATATGGCATCGGTTGGCCATATGCAATGATCGTGGCAGGATTGGGGATATGGTATGCCTCCACCGTTTTCGCTATCGATGCTGATGAGGAACTCGACAAGAATCAGAGATTGCCAAAGGCATTCCATTCATTCATGGCCAGTCTCAAATATCTGGCATTGATGTTCATCTCAATTGTCATCATCGCTGCACAACCATGGCTATAGAACAGGCGCGGTGAGAGAGGTTCAAACCTGCTAATTTGCGTATTTTCCGCCAAAAAGTCTCGCTCAGCGAGCCTCATCCTCATACCCCTTTTTCTCTTGTATTCTCTCTTCTTCAACAGCATCAGCAATCTTGCCAACTGTACGAAGAAACTTCTTTTTCAAACCATCGAAGTTAAGAAATATTATTCCACCAAATGTCAAGAAAACGCCTCCAATTATTGTAAAAATACCTCCAATGTAGAGTCCAACTCTAGGCTCGGTAT
>CALCOQ010000247.1 GCA_937897005.1 uncultured euryarchaeote | reverse complement strand
TAGCATGGGAAGAGGGAGTTGATTTCGCTCATTCTTCTTTCGAGATATTCAATGCGGTCTGTGCTGGATTGGGTGACTATTGTCGCAAGTCGTCGCTGTCCAAGGTGGTTCTGGGTCTATCCGGGGGAATCGATTCTGCGGTCACCGCTGCTGTCGCTGCATATGCCCTTGGGCCGGAGAATGTGATTGGGGTTTCAATGCCTTCTCGACATTCCAGCGACCATAGCATCACCGATGCCGAAGAATTGGCCAGCGCACTTGGAATCGAGTACCAGAGTCGTCCGATCGAAGACTTACACAAGGTCGCAGAACAGACACTTGAGGATGAATTACAGAGCGGCCATCCGGTTGCTGCAGAGAATCTTCAGGCGCGCTTGCGAGGCATGATAGTCATGGGTATCGCCAATGCACGAGGAGCGATGGCTCTGGCTACTGGGAACAAGAGTGAACTGGCACAAGGATACTGCACTCTGTATGGGGATATGGTTGGAGGATATGCTCCTCTGGGTGACCTCTACAAGACCGAGGTCTACCAATTGGCGGAAGTCATCAACGAGGAGGCCGGCCAAATCATCATACCCAAGAACACCATCGACAAACCGCCAAGTGCTGAATTAGCACCTGATCAGATTGATGAAGACACACTCCCTCCATACCCATTGCTTGATGAGATTCTACGTGGACATATCGAGGATGGACAATCTGCTTCTGAGATCGTCGCCAAAGGAATTGACGAAGTCTTGGTAGATGAGGTGCTCTCACGTCTGGTGCGAAATGAGCACAAGCGTTGGCAGATGCCACCTGCTCCAAGAGTCAGCAGTCGTGCCTTTGGACAGGGTTGGAGACTTCCATTGGCGGCGAGAAGAACTGAGTAGAGATTCAAGATTTCAGGGCTGGCTCATCAGTGCGTATTCAGGCCCGCTGGGAAGGAAACCCATCTGCATCAATTCATGCCCTCTCATGCCATCATCGAATGAGAAGAACATGGTGTTGGCGACCGCAGTCAATCCTCCATAGAGACCAACTTGTCCATCTGCTGCATCGGCATCCTGTCCTTCGAAGATCAATTCTGCGGCCGATGATGAAGACAATCTCCACAATTCATGTCCAGTGCTCTTGCTTGCGTTCATTCCCTCGGCCACCACATACACATATCCACCCATGAGTGCTAGATCACGCACGTTTCCATTACCGTTTCCGGGCATGAATTCCCAGATGATTCCGGCGACCTGGCCGTCACTGATACACAATTCCATTCCATTCGTGGAACTTTGACATGAGAACCACAGATCTCCATTATCGTCCAGCACAGGTTTGTCTGAGCCTGCTCCGATGTTCAACACACTGATATTGAGATTCGTTGATTCATTCGCCGAGATTGAGGTCAAGGTGCCACTAACTCCAGTTCTGATCAACAACTTCCCTTTCACCACGTGGGCCCTGAAATCATCATTGAACAGAGAACTGCTCGAGTCTCCACTCATGTCATCCAGCATACTGACATCCAGACCATCGCTGTGCCACATCTCACGACCGCTCTGTTGGTCATCGGCATCAAACCACACTCGCCCTTCAAAGGCGACCAAACCAGTCACCTGTCCAGCACCGGCATCTATTCCTTCACCAAAGTCAGAGACCATTCGTAGACTGTCAGAGTACGCCCAGACCTCAGTACCTCCTCCATCGTTGGCGGTCAGGAACAATTCACCATTCAATACGGTCCAGCCATTGGCACCAGATTCGCTGGAGCAGAGGCCAGGACAGATGTCAGCCATCATCGTCGCAGTTCCAGTATCGACGCCAAATGACCAGAGTTCGGAACCGTTGTTTCCATCATCGGCAGAGAACCAGAGAGAGTCTCCATGTCCGTGCAGGTTGGAAGGGGTAGAATCGCAACTTCCCGAACATATGTCAGCGGCCATCTGCGTACCTTCACTTGTTCCATCGCTGTACCAGAGTTCACGGCCATTGATGCCATCATCTGCATCGAACCACAGCAGTCCATGCCATACTGTGAAACCCGCCGACCATCCCGGCAGACTCTCACCTGCAAGATTGATGTCCTTCAGCATAGAGGTGCCTTCAGCAGT
>CALCOQ010000246.1 GCA_937897005.1 uncultured euryarchaeote | reverse complement strand
TTGCACAACAAGGGTAAGGGCGCAGAAAAACTACGTCCTTCGCTCAAGGCTCGTGGCAATCTTGGAAAGTGAAGCGACACTTTCGAGAGCGAGCGTTCGCTCTCTTTCTCTGAATATCTTGAATCAGTAAACCTATTTCATCGGCTCAATTGTCGTAGTTTGAGATTGGCTGGAACCGAATACTTCCCATTTGGATAATTCTCGAGATAATACTCGATATCGGCGATGTCATTGCTGTCTTTGACGAGATCCCAGGTCTCTTCATCTGCACTCATAACCTCGTCGTGCCCTGAATGGGAAGGCTGCACAGCCGCAGGTGCAGCCGCAACCGCAGCCTCGGGAGCGGCAGTTGGAGCAGGAGTAGGGGCTTCCATCTCGAGGGGTTCTGCACAAACTGGACAGACTTGACTTGCTGAAGGAATATTTTCTGCGCATACTGGACACTCCATACCATCATCGACATATCCCATGTTTGTGAAACCGGTAGGCTCTGCGCATACGGGGCATACATCACATGAGGGCTCAATCACTTCAGCACAGACCGGGCACTCAAGGCCACCCGCAGGTACAGCCTCGGCAAATCCGGTTGCCTCGGCGCATACGGGGCATACCTCACATTCGAAATCAATCACTTCGGCACAAACCGGACATTCAATTCCTGCATCATCAGCGTCTAATCCTGTTGATCCATAGAAACTGGTTGCCTCTGCACAAACTGGACAAACCTCACTGGAAGCAGGTATCTGTTCTGCGCAGACCGGACATTCTAACTGCATTGAATCCCTCATATTCCAAGGGTTCATTCATTGAGCCATTCCATACAGAATCTGCATTTCTTGGCTGCTGCCTTGATGGTCTCGCCACAGAATGGGCAGGCTTGTTCGCCAGCAGCCAGTGTTGATGCAGGTCCAGAAGTTGCGCCACCGATATCCATGTCGATTATTGGGTCACCGGGGCCAGCTCTTTGCACATCCCCTACGGGTTTTGGGCCAGGAGCTGCACCAGTCCCTTCCACTTGGAGATGGCCGCCTACATCAGCCATCGCTCCTCCATCACCAACGTTTGTGACTCCGCCACTGCTGGGTGGACGATCAGGTGGTCCGTCTCCTGGTCTTGATGGCCCTCCTCTGGATGGTCCTGCTGGTGCAGGGGCGGCTGGTTCAGGTTCAGGTTCTGGCTCAGATGATTGTCCAGGTGGCCCTTTTGGTCGACCAGGTGGACCCCTTGGTTTTTCGGAAGGTTTTGCTGAATCACCTTGGGCCTGCGCCTTGAAAGTGGACTTCATCTGAGGTGAGAGAGGCAGACCGCGCATCGCCTCTGGAATGTATGAGTCATCATCGTCCTCCTCCAATTCTTGTTGCAGTTCATCGTTATTCATGGCTGCTTGGGTGTTCTGCTGGAATTGCTGCGCTCTTTCCTGTTGTTGACCAACGAGGTCTTTTGCCTCATGGAAATCATCGACGCTGAAGTATCCGGCGAAGTCGCCATCTCGGTGTCTGACAATCACTGCGTCTGGACCTTTCTCTTGAATCACTTCGATGGCCCTTGAGACGGGAACATCGCTGGGAATCTCCAGAATGTTGGTCAATGCCACGTCTTCAATCTTCAATTTCTTTGGATTCTTACCATCATTGACGGCCGAATCAATCTCTTCAGCGGTTATCACTCCAACGATTTTCATTTTCTTCTTGTTGCCATCGTGGAGGATGACTGCAGTGGATGGTTCTTCTCTCAGGATACTTAGAATTCCCTTCATCTTGGTCTTTGCAGGAATCAGTTTGTGCTCGTCAGTGATGGACATTTGCCCTATCATCGGTATGTCGGACATGTATTGGCGGTGAATCCGCTCCGTTATGAGTCTTCACACCGCGTTCCCTGTTGTGTTTATTTGGGTCTGTACATGGCCAATGTTGATGGAGGAGGGCGTCTCAAGCCCTTTTGTGAGCGAAATGAGACTGACCTCGCTGCGCGGATTGTCCGTTTATCTGCCCGATGGCAGGAAGGTCGGTGTGGTACATGATTCGGTCATCGATTCTGACGACTGGAAGTGTTCTCACCTCTTTGTTCGCGAGACTGACCCGGAACTGGTTGAAGAGGGAATCCACCTTGCGATTCCTTGGCGATGGGTGAGGGGAATCAATGATATCATCACTTTGCGGTGGTTTCCACCAACCCCTATCCCAAAGAACCCCTGACCCTTCGCGTAGGTTGGTCATAGATGCTTGAAGTTCATGTTCTCGGCACATCCTCGGCCCGTCCAGCGCATGGGCGTGAGGTATCAGGTTCGGTCATCGACACACCTTCTGGCCAGATTCTGGTTGACTGTGGAGAGGGTATGCAATTGAGGATGAAGCAGCAATCATCGCGTTTGAAGAATTGTGGAATGCAACAGAGGTTGCGTCATACCCGTATTCGTTTATTGTTGTTGACGCATGGCCATCTGGACCATAGTTGGGGGGTTTTGCCATTGATGCAGAGCATGGCTCTGGATGGGCGTAACAAGTCGTTGATGGTGGCTGCTCCAATCTCAGACATTTCATTCGATGCAATGTTACATGGCGGAGCCCATGTCAGTCTTGATGACTCTGGAATTCCCCGTGTGGATCTGGCTAGACAGTGGCAACAATGGTGGAGTCTTGGAGCGACAATGGACCAGTTGGGATACGAAGTGGATTGGTTTGTCGTGGATTTCAGTACAGGAGAGCGATGGATGAGGCTCAATCCCGAGTCTGGAGAATCCGAATTGCTGGAAACTCCTCCAGTACTGCTCGATGGCGCCAAGGTGCGTCCGCATGAGACTCTGCATACAGTCCCTAGTTGTGCTTGGTCGGTCACTCTGGCCGATAAACCAGGGCGCTTCGATAGGGACAAGGCAGATGAACTGGGTCTGGATGACTCAGTGGTGCACAAATTGGCAAAAGGAGTTGATATCGAGGTTGATGGGAAATCTCTCGCTGCTGCTGATTTCCGTGGTGACTCGCGCAAGGGTCTGTCGGTGATGATCAGTGGAGACACCAAAGGAGGGGTTCCTTCTTTTGTTGAACTTGGAGAACACGGAGAAGGGCCAAATCTACTGATCCATGAATCGACCTACACCGATATCAAACAGGACAAGGCTGAGGAGTGGATGCATTCTACAGCGAAGGATGCTGCCAGAGCAGCACAGGCGATGGGTGCAGAGCATCTGTTGCTTACGCATTATAGTTCGAGCATCGAGGATACTACAACCTCAGTCAATGAAGCCCGTGAACTGCATGCTTCTTGTTATGCAGCAGATGATGGAGACCTCATTAGAGTCAGTTATGATGGAATCAGTCTGTTGCGTTGGGATGGGCGAGGTTGGTCACAGGTCGAGAATGCATTTCTTTGAAGAATAGAGAATCATCAATAGGATTATTGGTTATTGAAGCAATGACCGAGATCATTCAGGCTTCAATGCCTCAATGTATGTCCAAGAGGTCTGGAATGAATCATTTCTTCCAAATATCATGTCCATTGAGATACGAATCAATTTCTTGCGTTCTTCAATGACATATTCGGTTGCCTTTTCTCCAGTGATTCGTTCAGCACCCCCAACCCAGCCCAGAACTCCTTCATGGTATACGCTGAGGAATGAATACCATTCTTCGACATCAGCGGGAATGGTTTTCACTATTTGCTTGTCAATCTGGAAACCTGAAGATGTCAAAGCATCGAGGTATGTATCAATAGGTCTGACTGGCAGGAAATATTTGTCACGGAGTACATCGTGGGATTTCATGTACTCTTCATCTTCCAACATTGTTGAATAATTTGCCCACTCAGGTTGTTCCTGAACAATTTTCATCGCTGCTTGATGAATGTGATCAACGGTCTCATCAATTATCCATGCATCTTCATCTGCAGACGGGTTTCGTATGTTTCCTGATTGGATATGGATACGTCCATTTGGTCGTAATACACGATTCCATGCTGCAAGCGTTTCATCAAGTTGATTGTATAGATGAATGGCGTTTGTCGAGCAAATCATGTCCACTCCATGCTCAATCATCTCTGTGGTCAAGACTTCATCTAGAAGTTGTAGACGCCTTTCATCGCGCAGGAAATTGATCAACCTGAAACTCACCTGCTCATTATCTTGGAATTTCTCTAGTGCCAAGCGTAGAAATTTTGGTGAAGAATCAACGATCAAAATCCCGAAATCATCACGTTGTGCGGCCATCAGTAATCGTTGGGTGAGAATTCCAGTACCTCCTGAATAGTCAATGATAAGATCTCCAGAATTCAGATTTTCAATGATCAACTCAACAGTGGCATCTAGATTATCGTACCATCCATGTTCCTCGACAGTATCATATTTGAGTGCAAGTTCTTCAAGAGGGGTTTCTGCCCAATCTTCTTTGGGACATCTTTCAAATCCTGTTGGCCATTGAAATGACATCATCTTCCTCTCGTTATTGTGTTGGATTTCAATGGGTACTCACCAATTCCAATATTGGTTGTCTATCAATGGAGGTTATTATTTCAACGTATAGAAGAGGATGTATTTGACTAACACGAGTAATCTAGATTTTCTTGGCTTGAATTTCTCCACGTGCGATTTCCGCATTCTGTGTAGACCCACGCCCGCGTCACGCGTGCGTATCTTTCTCTTGAGTAGTCCCGCGCAAGCTCAGGAAATATTGAGAACGAAACTAAACTGATTTACGCGAGAACGGTATTCTT
>CALCOQ010000245.1 GCA_937897005.1 uncultured euryarchaeote | reverse complement strand
TGTGAAGGCCAAGGGTAGGTGGGTCTGCAGGAACACTACCCCTAATCATGAGCGGACCCACCGCGATTTGAACACGGGTTTGAGGCTCCGCAAGCCCCAGTGATATCCAGGCTACACTATGGGTCCAATGAGCCGCCGACCAGCCCCCCCACTTTAACCGAAACGGTTCACTGAAGTGGTGATATCTTCCAAGATACCTTTTCCCATCCTTCCTGATCTGCACGTTTGCTTAGTCCAGAATCTGGATTGACTGCCATTGCATTACCGCAAATGGTCATGAAATGGATATCTGCATGGGAATTTCCGTAAGCCCAACATTTGGACAGGTCGTGGCCATTCTCCTCTGCATCCTTCTTGACTATCGAAATCTTTCCCTTGTTCCGAGGAACTTTCCAACCCTTCTCAGAACCACTCAACCTGCCTGTACGGGAAAGGGGGCCGCTAGCATGTACGGTATCAGCGCCTAGGAACCTTCCCATAGCTTCAGCCATTGGTGCTATTGTTGCTGAAACGATGACGATACGATGACCTTGTTCCTTGTGCCATGCTATTCTATCAATCGATTCTTGAGGTACTTTATTGGTGAGTTTATTGTTTACTATTTCTTCAGCCATGGTTTCCAGTTCCTTCCATGAGGAGAAGGTGAAATGGCCGCGATTTCTGGCAGAATCATACCATGTCCTACCAATGAGCAGACTGCCAATACATCGCATTGACCACATGGAAACAGTGAGAGGAAATCTCCAAGGTCGTCGCTTCAACAATACCCCCGTCAAAGTCTTCTCGCTGCTGGCATCCAACAGGGTGCCATCAAGATCGAAATATGCCGCCACTTCAACGCTGGACACATATCTGCGAAGTGTCAGGGGCTCATGGACTCTCGCACTGTTTAATCTTCAGCCATGACATAGACACGGCGACCAGCAGAATGGTCTCTGTAGTAATCGATTCCCTTGCAATGACGTGGAATGAAGAAACCCACCTTGCGAGGAGTGAGGCCATGATTGCGCATTTTTCTGTCTATTGTCAGCCAAGCCACAATCTGCTGAGCCGTACATGGTTCATTCTCTTGAACATACTCAACTATCTCATCTCTCAATCTTTCATTCCTTGCCTTCTTTTGACTACCTTCTCCATGCTTGGGTGACATATGCACAAAACATCATCCTACCCTTATGAATTGAACTTGGGAAGTCCCGTGGAATGCCCCCTCGTGCATTGAGTTGTTATTGGCGGTGGACCGCGCGGGAAAAGCCTTGAAGTGTACCCTTCTGGAGAGGGGTGTCGATATGGTATCCTCTATCACGATAAACAAGGTTCGGGGCCGGGATGGGCTTGTCATCGATACCGAAGCCATGATGGCTGGTCCTAATGATTTAGATTTCGTTCCAAGACTCTCTTTGAGTGGTGGACGCTTGACCATAAGCAGTGGTAATGATGGTAGTGAACTGGCCTCCACTGATCTTGAGGAGGAGATGCTGTTGCTGGCTGAACGCGATCGTTCTGCTGAACTGAGAGTCAAGTTCATCGTCGAAGGTATGCATGGGAGATTGACTCATATCCATCCTATCATAGCAGATAGTAACGCAAAGAAACTCGCTGAATCCAGATGGAAGACCACGCTTCCAATCGAATTCGAATGATTCTCATTGAGCAATCTCTGTCAATGTTGGAACCATCACCACGAATGTCAATGTCAATGTCCAATCATTTCCTGTATCTGGATCTAACCCGATATCCATAAACGCATCTGGATCTGCTTTATCTGCAGATATCGACCAAGTCCATTCCCCCTGACCGAAACCATTTGTGCTTGAATTCAACAATAATGCCAACAATGCCTCCTCGGTATCAGAAGCAACCTCGGAATCATTCCGAATTGGATTCAATTGGTCTCGTTCCAACTCTGCCCTTGCACTTTCATTATTGGTGATGTTCGAAGAGGATGTTGTTTGTGCGGATTCGCTCCACGATGCCTGTGGGACATTCACCACCAAAGTGAAATTGTCTTGTGGTTCAATGAGATCTCTATCCAATTCCAAAATACCGTGAACAGAAATCAATAATCCTTCTTGACCCGGAAAATGACTCTGCGACCATGTTTCTCCTTCCTCAAGAGAGCCATTCCATTCGTACTCAAAGGTCCTCTCTGTCCATTCCACCAAGAACTGTCTGGATAACACCTCAATGTTCCAAGGGGTTGTGGAAACTCCATCATCATCATCTGTAATCGTCACACTGCCGAGTATCTCCCTGCTGTTGGTGGTTGGAATCTCTATTTGAGATGACGTAGAATCAATATCATTCTTGGCATCACCATCTCCATCGCTATCTTGCGACCAGTCAAAGTCCCAGGAGAAATCAAGTTGATCTCCTTCTGGGTCGAACGAAGAGCTTGCATCGAGCACGGCGATATCTCCAGCCTTGACCTGTTCAGGAATTACAAGTATCAATTCAGGTGCTCCATTCACACTGACCTGAACAGTTTCTGAATCCGCCCCCCCAAGGTCATTCTCAACGGTGACTTTGGCATCATAGATCCCCCAATCGTCATACTTGTGTGAGGTTAAACCAATCAAGGTCTCGATGCTTTTCCCGTCACCGAAATCCCAGATGAAATTAGTGATGACACCTTCCATGGTATCTGAAGAACGAGCGTCAAAAGTCACCATGTCTCCCTGTTGAATGCTGGTCGGCCACGCCTCGAGATCCGCTGATGGTTTGGGCGAATCCTCGTCGATGAGTGAAATGCAACCGCTCAGTAATGGAACAAGGATGATGAAAAATGCAAGAGCACTACTCTTGAATGCCGATTTTCGGCCTCGCATTGGCTTCATCATGATGCGATGGATTGAGTTGACACTTTTCAGGGTGACGCGTGATGGTGCATCTCCAAGTCCTATGCACTGCTCATTCTTCTTCTACAGATATCGAAATATCTCCTTCAATCTGAGCTGAAATGAAATGGGAATCTGCCTTCTCAACATCTATCTCATCAGCAACATCGACATCATAGTGAGAAACCAGGTCCTCTTCCTCAAGCAAATCATCAGCCGAAGCATCACCAATGTCTATCTGAGGGGAAACTTCCACCGCCTCGACCACTTCCGGAGTGGTTTCTTCATCATCATCGAGATCCTCTAATGCAGATGCTAGGTCCTCAGCCATGGAATCTGAATAGCGTTCTTCCAATTCCTTCTTAGTTTCTGCTTCAACATCATCGAAAGAAGGCTCATCTTCCTCTATCTCAGGACTCCACAGCCCTTTCCACCATTCCTTCAATCCCATGCTCTCCCCGCTCCCGCGAGTAACGGTCCCTTCCAAAGGCGTTGTCCTCAATCTGATTCACCTCATGCAACATTCTTGTGCCATGACCATCAGCCGGCAGTGTGGCTCACGACTGTTTAGAGGGGAATACGGTTCTTGCTATGGACCTCGAGACGACTGGTGTTGATCCAATCCGCGATAGAATCGTCCAATTCGCATTCATTGGTTCTCAGGCAGAGGGTGATGAAGTCAAGATTGAAGAATTGGTGAATCCACAACGTGCAATTCCATATGATACCTCTAATATCCATGGTATCTTCAATTCAGATGTGGCAGGATTGCCGGGGTTTGATGCTCATGCTGATCTGATTCATGAGATGATAGATGGGGCTGTGATAGTTGGACATAATGTGCGACGATTCGATCTGGAATTCATTAATCACGAATTTCTCAGGATAGGAAGGCGCCCCCCCACTCCAACTGCAATCATCGATACATTGGAGGTTGTCAGGCGCCTGAAACTCCCACGTCCGCACAATCTAGGCGCATTATGCGAGAGATACAGCATCGAACTGGTCAACGCGCATACCGCTGCAGCAGATGCGGCTGCTACCTTGCTATTGTTATGGAAATTGATGAAAGACCATCCCTCACACTTTCGAAGAACGGTGACTGACATTGAACAGTGGTTGGTTGGTGGTGGAGGGCGGAGCGGCTCAGAAAGCCTTGGACCAGGTTTGAATGATCTTGAACCAGTGGATCGAGAAGGACGTATCAGAAGAGATGGAGAGTCTTTGGTCCTGGCTTTCGGAAGACACAGGGCTTCAACGCTGAAGATGGTTCAGAAGACGGACCCCGGCTACATCAATTGGCTGATATCTCCAGCATCGCTTCTGGATGAAGATGCACGTGAAGAGGTGAAGATTCATGTTTCCAATCTACGCTCATCCTGAATCGGGTATCGGGCTCCATGGCAACACATCGCACCAAGAACCGACCTGCCAAGCCTGCGCATTGGTCAGAACACTTCCTAGATAGACTGGCCCTTGATGGCCATCAGCTATCAAGGCCTCCAGCATCAATGCACCACGGCCTCTGAAATTGGCTGGAATGGTTCTACCTGTCGGCATTGGCTTGCCCGCAGCATCAACCGGTTCACACAATTCGATGGATGCCGCTCCCGTTTTTGACTCAAAAGCATGAACCAGAACAACAGCATCCACAAAATCTCCAGCATGAAGATTTCCTGCCTCTTTACGCCATGTCCACCAATGTGGGCACCACGCTTTCCAATCACAGAAACCACCGCAAGAAGATGGACCTGGGGTTGGAGAAAGAGGGGTGGTGCCCGGCTGAGTGGCTTCCCATGCCTCATACGCCTTATCGATGACTGGGTCTCCATCTGCAGCATAAGCCCTGCTGTTATCAGTATACCATCCTTCAGTTCGAATCGGTGGAGGGTTTGGATTATTGTCCACCAGGATATCTCGATACAACAATAATTGCCTCCTCACCTCTGGTTTGAGATCTGGAGAAGGTGGTTTTCCAGTCTTCAGATCAGCAACAACCCATCCCGTGACCACTCCATCAGCATCGATATCTGCCAATAACAGATCCAATATTCCCATCAACTTACCATCCTTGGTCCTGAGTTCTCCTTCTGCTGCAAGAACAAGAGACATGACTCTCTTCCAAAGGGCAACAGTCACTCTCGATGGAGGCAAAGAGGGGACTCCAGCATGAGACAATAACAGTTCTAGGCCACCTGCTTGCTGTTTTCGAGCCTTGGTGTAGTTCTTCTCCTTCCAATCTCCACGCCTGGGTGTATTTTCGAATATCTCACGTTCCTCATCCCAACGAGCCCTGAGGCGTTGTTCAGCCGAATGTGGGAGCCAACCAATTTCTGAATCTTCCATTCCAGAAAGATCCATCTGCACAATATCCTCTATCGAAGCATGTACTGCGGTACCAAGACTTGCGGCCATTCCTGCCTTTCTAGGTAAGCGCTGACGAGATAACCAATATTGTCGTGGGCAATTCTCCCATCGATTCCAAGCCGAAGGAGATAGGCTGTGTTGTCTCTTTTCTACGCTCAACCCAAGCCCCAATATCACGGGAACACGTCAATAGTGATGAACCCCTGCCATGGTCGAGGAACATGAGCAGCCGACCGATTGTCAAAGTCAGTCCTACTGTTAACGCTGAAGGCGCACTTGTGGTGAGTTGCTTCCCCAGCGTTGGAATGGTCAGCAGTATCGTTGCTCATTTCTTGATTGAAAGGCTGGAGTTGAAATTCGTCGGAGGTGTGTGTGATGCTAGACTGCCTGCCTTGTGTCTGATACAAGATGGAGCACCATTGCCACCAATTCGAATCTATGCTGGAGAGCCGCAGTGTAACATGGGTGAATGCGATACATTGATTCTGTTGATGAGTGAAATGGTGGTCCCAGAGAGATTGGTGTTCGAATTGGTGGAAGCGATGTTTGAATGGTCAAAGAGTGCCAAGATAGGCGCAGGAGTCTTGGTCGATGCCTTTCCCAAAAAAGGCATGGATGGAGGGCCTAACAGTGAACATGAACCTGTGGTCGATTACGAGGACACTCCAGATATCGATGTTCTTGGAGTAGGCGCCACACAACATATGAGAGAGGTCCTCGATGAAATGGGAATTCCGCTGCTTGAACACGGAGTGTTACGTGGAATGACTGGGGCATTGTTAGGAGAGGGACGTAGACGCGGGCTTGACTTGTTGTCAATACTGGTTGAAGCCGACCCTAGATTTCCTGACGCGAGGGCTGCGTCCAAGTTGATTGAGCACCTCAATGTGCTACTTCCTTCAATCGAACTTGATCACGAACCACTGCTTGAAGAGGCTGAACGATTAGAAGAGCAACTGAAAGCGATGATGGAAACGCAACTGATTCCTCCTGATGGTGGAATGAACGATGGCGGATATACGAATTCAATGCTCTATGGATGATCTCGTCCAGTTCTCACCAGATAATATCATTCAATCTTCTCAGGCTTCGGCATCATCCAGAGAACGCTGACCAGAGCTGCTACTGCTGCAATCAGTGTCAATGCAGCACTTCCGGTCCCCATGGCGATTGAATACTCCAATGGTTTTGACAAGGGGCCCATGAGGGACTCTCCTCGAGAAAACTTTCCACCAAGTGTGGCGATGGTCAACACACAACCGCAGGCGGCCATTCCCATCAGGCCCTGAGTCCATGCCAAAGAGCGGTTCTGCCACAATTTTGGACCCATTGTCAATCTACCATGCAACCACGCACCCCACAAACCGATGGCGATCCAAGAGAGTATCATCTTGTTGAACAGCAATGGATCATCCAAGCCATCTCCAGGTGCTGCAGCCACACCAGTGAATATCGCAAGAGGGATGGCTGTCAATCCAGCAATAGCGGCAACCAGAGAGGCATTATCCAGAATTTCAGCCAGTTTGGATGGTGTCTCTTCTCTGAGAGACAATAACAGCCTGAGCATGATGGTCGCTCCAGCCAATGCGATGTTTCCTATCGCCAACTCAGTAGCGACAACATGTAGTGTTCCAGCGCCAATCACGACATCTCACCTCCATAAGCAGGAGTGGTTGGCTCTGAATCTTCCAATTCGGGAAGGGTACTTACCAATTTGGCCAATTCAGGAGACTTGGAAGAAGAAACCAGCCGCCGTTGAAGAGCGATTGCCATCGCTGCCACAAGCAGACCAAATGCAAGTGATTGCATGAACAATGCAACCTCATCAATATCATATCCCGGCTCTATTGAACTGAGTGTGAACCATGGAGTCGTCTCTTCCAACGCAGGGTTGCTCATCATTGCTCTCCATGAAAGATTGGCTTCATCTGTGGTGGCAGGGAGGGTGAATGACCATGTTCCAGACGCTGCTTGAGTGACTTCAGCAGATTGGACGCTTCCTGATTCTCCAACTCTCCATTCCACCTCTACAGTTTCAGCATCTTCTGTTTCGAGGTTGATGGTCATTAATTCTCCAATCATCCTGTTTGAAACCGGTTTCCAATCTGCAGATATTCGAGGCAGATCATCGGGCATCGGCTCTATCTCAATGGATAGGGGTTGGCCTGATGTCGCCTGATATGCGATTTCATCAGGATTGGGGTCAATACCATGATGTATTGCTGCATCAATACTGACCATTCCCGTTTCTGAAGGCGCTCTCACTATCCATGTGAAGGTAGCACCCTGTGAAGAGGAAAGTACTGGTTTCTCCACGAAATTATTGCTTCCACCATTGGGGTCCTGTATCACTGTCCAGCCGGAATGCTCGATGGATTTTCCTACTCCATTTGAAACCGGGGTCATCAGGAATACACCCACCAAGCCTTTCTTTGACAGTTCCATACCGCTGACCTTGACCGATATTGAAATTGTTTGGCCGGTAAAAACTCTGGTCCTGTCCAATTCGATGATGATGGTGGCAGATGACTGCCCACCTGATTCACCCACGTGGCACGAATCCGCACAAGAGAAATCACGGTCTGCATCACCTTGGCCGCCAGGTTTGGCAAGGCTTGGTGAAACGAGCAATGTCAGCGTGCACACCATGACGAGTAGAATCCGGGATATACGCATCAAGACTCACCTCTCGCCATCTTTTCCATTGCCGCCAAGGCCACTACAGCTGCTGCTGCCATTAGCATCAGAATCATCAGAATCGTCCCCCCTCCTGCATGAGAAGGATGAGAATCTGGATCTATGACTGGTGCTTTGATATTGACTGATGAAGAGGTGGATTCACTGATCATCAATGATTCATCCCCATCGATGATGACAACGACTGCGTAATGAATCTCCCCTACCACCATCGAGTCTCCAGTCCAAGAAGTGGTGTTGACCTCCTCGACCAATTCCAGTGACGATGGGTCTGAGTCTGCGGTTATCTCTGAGTATGACCTGAGAACCTTGTAGGTGACATTGAGCCCTTGAGATTCAGACCATGACAAGGATACAGTGCTGCCAGAAGTGCTAGCTGAAAACCCAGATATTACAGGAGCGCCTTCCTGTGCCAAGGTGATGGTTGCACTGTTCTGAACCGCTTCATCATCTATCACGGTCAAGGTAGCACTGACTGGGGTATCGAATGGGCCGACGGTGACTTCCGCACCTTCGTACTCACTACCATTGACATTCCAATACCAAGCCCGTATCACACCATCGGCATCTACTGATTCGATTCCTGATAATGTCAATTCAACTCCCGCCCAAGCCTGTCCAGGTACGACCGAGATGGTCGCTACGGGTGCAAGATTCTCAATCACCATCGGATTGCTCATGAAAGTAGAAATTCCCCCGTGGCCGTCCTCAATTCTCAATTCCACGGACCACTCTTCACCCACAGAGGTCTGCTCAAATGGTAATATCTCTCCTGCAACGTATGCTGGAAAGGAATCTCGATACCAAACCATGCTGGTCACGAAAGGATTGTCGCCATCTGAATCTGAAACACTGAGTGAATAAGTCAGTTCATCGAGTGAGGAAGCATTGGTGGGAGTCAACGACAATGAAACAAGGGTTGGAGCCGAATTGAGAACAATGACTCCGTCACTTGAAATTGTATCTCCTTGATCAATTCCATCATTCGGAGTAAGACTAGCTGTCCAATTCTCACCCCTGTTGATATCGGTCGACAGAATCGTGGTCTTGCCAGAATGTGTTGGGA
>CALCOQ010000244.1 GCA_937897005.1 uncultured euryarchaeote | reverse complement strand
CATTGGTAATGCGTAGGTCGCGAGTTCAATTCTCGCCAGTGGCTCTTATTGTTGTTCATGTTCAAGCTACTGGCTTAGGTTCGTACTTCCCTCAGATCTGTAGTGCTGGGTCTTCAGTCCAGAACTCACCTCTCGCCAGTGGCTCTCTTCGTTTGGCATTGTCGTGCTTTTCGTTCGGCATGATTATTCGTTGGCCACCGTAGGTGGCCCAACGGGGTAGGTTTCATATCCCGCCATTAGCGCCATCATACCATCAGGTGCTGTTGTGACTCGACATTCGGCAAATTTTGGCGCGATTGGGATGGTATTGCTGATGCTGGTGTCCAGCGCCTCTGCTGGACTTTCGGTCTGGGCGGGCCCTGCTTCCTTGAGTGGGCAGACTCAGACAGTCTCCACTGCATGGGAAGTGTCTGGAAATGCAACTGTACTCGATGCATGGTTGAACATTCAGGAGGATGGAATGCCGAGCTCAGGGAATGGTACGGGATGGCATGCTGAAGACCGACCGGGGAATTTCACTTCTGGATTGTCTTCAGGGACAACGATGAGTCACTTCGATGGTTCCCTTTCACTGCTACCTAATTCCAGCGTTTCACAGGTCAATCAATTCATAGGCTCCTCATATCAACTGCCGATGGGGTGGACAGACAATTCCGGTGTGTGGGAAATCGCTACTTTGACCAATATCACTGGTACAGTTGTTGGTAATACCCGCACTGTTGCTCATGGCCAGATTCCTGCGCAGCCATATTCGGGAGGATTGGCCATTGGCACTTCTCCAGGTTCTGCTCTCAATGCCAGCACCAATGCATCACTTGAGACCAATGTGGGCACATCACTTCCTTCTCCTATCAGTAATTTCACATTCTCATTCCAACATTGGTATCATCTAGATACCTCGACCAACACCAATGGTGATGGTGATGGAGCGTGGGTGGAGTACAAATTGGACAATGGACAGTGGACATGGTTGGAGCCAGTGGGTGGCTATCCAAACTCTGTCTCCTCCAGTGCACCTCTGCCCAATGGCGCATCAGCGAATGGCAGTCACGGTTTCCCTGTATTCGCTTCCACCAACTCAAGCGGTTGGCAATTCGCCAATTTTTCTCTTGACAACATCTCTGGAATCTCCAATGCTCAGGACATCTACTTCCGCTTCCGTGTCTGGACCCAGTCCAATGGAACCCAAAGGCCGGGTTGGTTCATAGATGACTTGGATCTGACGAATATCGGTAACGCTACAGGAGTCTGGCATCATGGCTGTTTCAATGCTAATAACATCACATGCAGTTACAGTAACAATGCGGAGGGGATCCTTGAGTTTCCATCAATTGACCTATCGAATGCCAACGGTACAGTGACTGTAAGTTTCCTTGCAGATTGGGATATCGAAGGTGCAGCGTATGACAATTGGTGGTTGGAAGCGAGCAAGGATAATTCGACTTGGGTTGATGTGACCACCACCAATATCCAATATGTGACGACTGGATGGAACACACCCGATGGTGTACCAACCGATGGAGTCGTCATAGGTGGCACTACCTATACTGACGATAGTGGAGGTTGGGTGCCTATGCATCTTGACCTGCCAGCAAATTTTCAAGGAGACAACACCACTTGGATAAGATTGCGAGTTGAGACGGACTTCACGGTCGCGTATGGAGCCTCACCTGATTTTCGAGAAGGATTGACTATTGACAATCTGAAGGTGCACGAAGCCAATTCCACATACTACTTCTGGGATGAATTCAACAGTAGTGGTACTGCATGGCATTCAGCATTGAACAATCTGGCTGATGATTGGCAATTTATGATGATGGGGATGGGCGGTATGACACTCCAGTATGGATGGGAGGACGCACCATCATTGCCACCCGGAGGTTGGCAGGTTCAGAACACCGCGGGTTTCACCGGATGGGAGTTTGGTGCCATCTCCTCTTCGTCAAGTTCAGGACCTTCAGCTTGGTCAAGCCCGCCTGGAGGATTTGGCACAGTCATCGATTCCTCCTATGAACCATCATCTTGGGAACATCTCTATTCCCCCACCTATACCATTCCATCTGGAGCGAGTGCCAGACTTACTTTCGATCATTGGATGTGTGCGGAGTACGGTTGGGATGGAGGTGCCGTGTATATCTCCGTCAACAATGGGACATGGACTTACTTCAACCCTGCAACTGCTAATGGCTCCAGTTGGTATGATAATACGATTCAATACAACAGTAACAGCCCTTTGATTAACTTAGGTGTCTTTGATGGAAATGCAGGTTCTACCTTCACCACCTGTACCTCGACCAGTCTGGGGTGGAGGACCACCACTGCCGATCTCTCAAACTATTCTGGAACTGACGTTAAATTCCGCTTCTCCTTCACCGCTGACAGTGCAGTACAGTATGATGGCTGGTATCTGGATGATATCGGCCTAGAAGTGGATTGGTTCGATCCAAGTGGTTCATGGAAGAGCACCACCATCATGCCTGAAGACTTGGGAATGGGATTCGTCGACATAGATGCTGTCATACCCAATGGGACATGGGTGTCTGCCTCGATGTTGGATATCAATGGTCAAACCATTTCCGGGTTCGAGAACTCTTCATTCCCAATGTCTCTTGCTGCATTGGATCTTGATGCGCATTCCTCTGGGGTGAGCGTTCAAATCAACATGGGCTCGAACAACCCAATCCTTACTCCACTCGTTTCCGCATTGCATGTTGGCTCAATTCGAATGATGTCTGGAGTGGGAGCAGAATCGAATGGCTGGACCATTCCAACGGGGATGGTAGTCAATTCCACGGGAGTACTGACCAATCCCACTGGTAGCACCTTGACCTTGACTTCTGATTTCATTGAAAGCACAGTTCCTTTGGATGGCTGGAGGTTGAGTG
>CALCOQ010000243.1 GCA_937897005.1 uncultured euryarchaeote | reverse complement strand
GAAATTGTCGCTCAGTTCTGCAAGATCTGTTATGGTCCATTCGATTGGAACATCTTCGCAGACTTCATCAAAAGGGGCTGATTCATCTTCATCTTCGGGTGGCACTCCAAGATATAGATAGGAATAGAAGCACAATGCATCTCCTCGAGCGTAATTCAATTGACTCATTGATAGCGAGAAGGTTCCTGTGGCCGTCCTTGAAACAGGTTGAGCAGCCATCACTCCGGTAGTGATCGATGCATCTCCTAACTGGTCGTAGAACAATCCCCATGAAATATTGTAATATGCATCGGGGGTGAGGTTGTTTGCTTGCCATTCAACATCCATTTCATCCGCGGTTCCGTCCCAAGTCATAGATACTGAAATATCTCCAATTACTTCCTCGGTTTCAGACCCATCATCATAAAATGCATACTTCAGATTCCCATTGGTCTCATCAAAGTATGAGATATGTATGTCTTCTTTGATTACTATTGAGCTATATTTTCCAACATCATCATCACTATCAACCTCTGTAATTTCCCAAGAATCCCCGTCATCCCAAGTAGCATACTTGAGATTTTTATTGGTGTGATCATAGTAAGAAATATGGGGAACATCATACGAATCAACTGCTATTGAAGTATATCTACCGACATCAGCAGTTGGATTGTCAACATCCTCAACTGTCCAGCCGCTTGCATCACTTCCTGTAGCGTACTTCAAAGAAAGACTCCCAGTATTACGATATGAGATATGGGGTATATCATTTGAATCAACAGCAATAGAAATCCAATGACCCACAGGCCCATTGTCAACTGCTTGATATAAATCCCACCAACCAGTGCCATCATTATCATTGTATGCATACATGAGGTCGTCTTGATCATCGTTGAAGTAAGCAACATGCAATCCATCGTTTGAATCTATGGCCAATGAACTGTAAGCCCCGACATCTCCATTAGTAGCAATGCTTGCACTTGTCCAAGAACTGCCATCAAATTGTGCATGCATTAGGTCTCCATTTTCTGATTGATAGTAAACAACATGTACATTATCATTGGAATCAATTGCAATCGAGGAATATTGTCCCATATCACCACTTGAGTCGACCGTTACCGATGACCAAGAGCCGGAAACATTGGTCCATACTATCAAATACCCATTGTCGGCCTCATACATTGAAACAAACACATTTTCTTGTGAGTCAAGCGCTAATGAGGTCCAAGTTCCATTGGTTCCAAAACCCATCGTAGATGTAATTCCAGTCTCACTGGTAGGTGGTACATATCCATATTGTGCCGAACCAGATGATTTATGCCAAGATGCATGTAAATCATTGTTTGAATCTATAGCCAATGAACTGTATTGACCAACATCATCAGTTGAGGCATAGAGAGTTGAGATTTCCCAAGGGGATGGTATGGTAAAACATACGCTGTCACTATCCAAGAAAGCCCCAGCCGCCGAATCATTTCGCAAAGTGGCCTGATAGCAGAACGATTCGCCTTCAGGAAGTGCACTTGCATGCCAAATTCTAACCCCTTCGTTATATATTGCTGAAGTAGGGGTGAAATCTCCATACTCACTATCAAAAACTGATCCATTTGATTGGTATGTCAGTTCCCATTCAAAAAAGTAGGTGTAGGAGAGGGAGAATATCAGATTCGTTGCCTCCCAGGATCCTTCCATCCGATCGGCGTCAGAATTCCACCATAAATCCGCATCGATTGTTCCGTCTGCAGCACTCTGCTCACCACCACCTGCTCCGGTCATCTTGATTCTTGAGAAGACGGCTGAAGTACCTCTTACACTCTTGACGGTCTGCTGTCCAAATGTCGCCTCGCCTTCGAAGGCTCCTGATACCCAGACGAACTCAGTGCCTGTGACCACCAGTGAATCGATGGCTCGGCCATAGTCTGCACCAGTGCTTCCGCCGTTCTGTGCCCAGATCCAGGAGCCGGTGCTGTTCACTTCACCCAACCAGATGTCCCAACTCCCAGCAGAGGTGATGCTGTCGCTACCAAATGTCGCTGTGTTGACCAAGTTCCCTGTGACGAAGACGCTTCCAGCGGCACCCAGAGTGATGGATTCACCTGATGATACTCCACTGGCTGTTGTGACCCAATCCCATGCTCCAGATGTTGACATCTTCACGACAAAGGTGGTATATGACCCGCTGCCTGAGTATGAGTTGGAGCCAAAGGTCGCAGTACCTGCATAATACCCAGTGAATATCGGTTTACCTGTAGCATTGTCAACAACCACATCGGTACCATAATCAGATGAGGAACTACCTGCCTGCTTTGCCCATGCCCAAGTGCCACTGCTGCTCAGTTTAGCGAAAAAGATGTCTGAACCTCCGTCGGAGGTCAGGGTAATAGAGCCGAAGTCAGCATCATCCATGAACGAGCCTGTGACAAATACATTGCCAGTCGCTTCATCAACCGCAACTCCATATCCCGTATCTGGCAGGCTGCTTCCTGCTTGTTTGGCCCACGACCACGTTCCACTACTGGTCAATCTTGCAACGAAGATATCCGATTGGCCGCTGGTGGTCAAACTGTCATCACCGAATGATGTCGTCCCATAGAAACCACCTGTGATGTAACAGTTACCCTGACTATCCACATCGAAACCTTGTACATTGTTTCCTGAAGTTCCAGAACTGCTGGCCGCCCATTGCCAAACGCGATTACTGGGGGCTATTTTTGCAACAAATGTGTTAGGCGAATCATCTCCAATGAGATCAATTGCGCCAAATGTGGTATTATCGTAATAATATCCAGCAACATAGAGATAGCCGCTCGAATCAAGACCGATTCCTCTCACATGTTCACTATTCGCACTTCCACCGCCAGATGCCGCCCACTGCCAAACGCCTGCGCTGTTCATCGCCGCTACATAGACGTCCGAGCCCGAACCTTGACTCATCAGAACAGTATCACCAAAGACTGCAGCACCTTGGAAAGTGCCGGTATGATAGGAATAACCTGTAGAAGGGTCGACCACTACATCTTGAGGATCGATAGTGCCCGATGAGGTGCCCACACAATTCGTCCATTCGGTGACGGTGTTGGTGTTGGTGCCGTTGATGAAACAGCCTTCTCTTGCGAGCGAGATGCGAGCGATCCAGGCATCATCTCCACCAGAACTGGAGATTGAACTTCCATAGCCAGTGAAACTCATGGTTCCCGAAAAGAATCCGCCGATGAGGATGTGACCATTATCGTCAAACAAAACCTCATTGGCGGTGATGTCGGCAAGAG
>CALCOQ010000242.1 GCA_937897005.1 uncultured euryarchaeote | reverse complement strand
CTTGTTCTTGGAACGTTGACCGCGGGCGAGAACCATCCTACCGGCGAAAGCGAGCACACCAAGAAGTACCGAAACTATCTGTCCAGTCGTGGAATCCATGAAATCAAGAATCGGACCGACGATGGCATTGGAAGCCAACTTGTCAATCAAGCCCTTCTCCTCCTCCTCAGTACCGTCCCATTCGACACCTGCCATCGAGTCATGTTCGAAGGTGAAACAGAACTCCGCCTTGTCATACAGGTTCTTCACAGAACCCATCGGGGTGTCAGTGATGTTGGCCTGGTATCCCAAAGAAACCTCGACACAATAATTTCCAGCCTCGAAATATGGATATTCTGTATCATCAAAGAAACGGCTTGAACCCTCCCAGCTTCCGGAAGTCAGACCCTGCCAGTTGAGGTCGATGCTCCATTCCTCCGGATTCTCATCCATGTCGGTGGAAAGTCTCCACCAACCACCTTGACTGTCCTCGTCATCCATCGGTGAGAAGTATGAAAAGAGGGTGTTGCCATTTTCATCGTTGAACTTCAAGGACATCGAGTGATTGAATCCCAACCAAGGGTCATCGATGAGCACGGTGAAACTCTGGTACCAGATGCTGTCCTCCTGTCGTTCATCAAATTCGACGTCGAGACTCGAAGTAGGGTCAACCCCTCCCTCACCTCCCTGACCGGTGACCGTGTCAAGATACTGCACCTCGTGATCCATGGATTCTCCAAAATCATCGAACAATTCCAACTCAATACAGAATTCAGTTCTCCAAACCGTTATTCCAGAAGTATCGATGCTCAAGTCGTGGTGGCCTTCTTCATTGAGTAAATCAGAACCAATGATGTTCTCCGTTCCTGAATCAATATTCTGCATCCAATCTGCACACTCGTTGGATGACTCATACAACTCCCAGACTATTTCATAATCATCTCCCACAATCAGGTCATACAAGGAATATTGAACGCTCACGGTTTGATTGTCTGAGTCGATTGAAAGATAACCAATGATTCCTGGATAATCTTCACCAGCGGTCTGATTGTCGATTTCATCGAGATCAACGTAGTCAAGGTTCATTGAATCGAATATCCGGATATCAGAATATCTGACCTCCATTTCATTTCCATCGTCATCGGTTGAATCCTCACAAGACAAACGCACGTATCTTGCCTTATGGAAACCAGCATCTGAAAAATAGCTTCCTTGAACATAATCTGTATCTGAGAAGTACCATGTTTCAACGGCTATCCAATTATCTGCAACGTCTTCCCGCAATTGTACCTCAGTCACTCTGGGGAAATTGTCCTCATTGAAAGGTATCGTGAATTCAATGGCAGATATCCTGTAGACCGAGCCAAGGTCAATCTGTATCCACGCCCCACAAGGGTCGTCAGGCTGCCAATATGTGGAAGTATCGGGCCAAGTTATTCCTGGTTCATCTAGAATGTTACTCGGAGATGAACCGGCGATGGTTGAAGACGCACTGGCGACTCCATACATCTTGGCCAGATCACGACTGTAGTCTCTCCAGTAGTCCCAGTCGAAGTTATTTCCATCAAGAGGGTCAAGTCCGCTTGCGACCTCAGCAGAATCCGGCATTCCATCACCGTCTGAATCAGGTTCATTGTCATCCGTTTCTAAATCCCACTCCATTTCATCAGGCAGGCCGTCACCATCAGTATCAGTAGGTGTTGAACTGGCGTTGAATGGATCCGGCTCGAAGCAATCGTAGACTCCATCGCCATCGGAATCGGGATCCGAGGGATTCAAACCAACTTCTTCCTCCCATTGATACAGACAACCATCGAAGTCACCGTCGTGAGGTCGTAATCCAGAATTTGTTGGATGTCCACCGTATGCGAATTCATCTAGATCGCTGAAGCCATCGCCATCGGAATCAGAATCATCAGGGTCAGTATCCAAAATCCATTCCAATTCATTCGCCAATCCATCGCCATCATTATCGGCTGGATAGGCCGCTGGATTTATTGCATCGCCACCAAACCAATATTCCATCCAATCTCCCCATCCATCACCATCGGTGTCCCAGTCATTATCGGTGGTATCCCACTCAATACTGGCTTCAATGAAATCAGCAGCCCAATCCTCATCAGAATTTGGAGATGGAGTGAATCCTGCACATTCATTGAAGATTTCACTAAGTAATTCTCCAGTGGAATTCAGGTATATGTCGACAGCAACGCAATAAGTGTTCCACTTTCCTGCTCGTGAAGGAATATCTGTGATGAAAGAATTCTGACTGGTGAACAGCCAAGTATTCCAAGTGGTATCAGACATACCCATATTCACGTGGGTATAATTTTTCAATTCAACCTCTGAACCCTGACCATTCGAATCCCAGAACAGAAAAGTGCGAATATCGTATGCGGCCCCAATGGTCAGTCCGGAGAGAGTGAGCAGAGTATCCAGTTCATTTGCAACCAGGTCAACACTGATGTCAATACTTCCCGACAATGAACCGGATGAAGAACCACTATGATCTGCTCCATAATAAGCGAGCATTACTTCCTTATCGTTGTTGTAATACAACATATGTGGATAGTCACTATTGTCCAAAGAAATCGTCAGTTCACCACTCAGTAAGGACTGAGAGTTATCTACCAGAATCGCGGTCCATTCCCCATTTACTATACGGGCGTATCGTAATATTAAGGGACCACCCCAAGCCGAAAAATCACTGAAGAATGAAATGTGAGGTTCATCATTAGAATCCAGTTCCATTGAATTTGTGGACACACCCTCTTCATCTACAACAACAGTGACTTGCCAAGTATCATCAAAGAATCTAGCATATCTCAAATCGCCACCCAACGATGAATAGGAAATGTGTGGAATACCATCCGCTGAAACAGCCAGAGAAGGATAGGAACCAGCCTGACCATCGGCATTATCGGTGGTCCATCCGCTGCCCCCAACAAAAGCATACATGAGTTCATCATCCCAGTCATCATAATATGCAATGTGGGGATCATCATCACCATCGATTACGATGGAAGTGTGTTTTCCTGTTCGGTAAGAGTCAATCTGATCAGTCTCCCAAATTTCTCCTTCCATCCTGTGTGAATATAGTACAGAGCCTTCATCGCAATCGCAGTAATATGAGATATGCGCCATATCTTCTGAGTCAAGAGCCAGTGAAGACCATTCGCCATATTTGTCTACTCCATCAGATTCAACAGTCATTGTTGTCCACACACCCCCTGTCGAGCGATAGGCAAATCTCAAATCGAAATCATCATTATAGTAAGAAACATGAGGCTCTCCTTCACTATCAATTGCGATTGAACTCCTGGCACCTTCAATCCCAGAAATATCACCAACATCGTCAATCACTGCAACATATCCGAATTCACCATCCCAAGTAGCCCAACGTAATTCTCCAAATCCTGCATCGTAGTATGTGAAATGAACCACACCTTCCTCATCTATCGCCATAGAAGAATATGAATCGATTTTATTAGGAGATGATGAAGAATTAATATCACATCTTGAACTTACAGATGAGGATTTCAAACAAGACGAATGGTTAAAAGCATTAACCAAAGAGTTAAAAGCTCATGAACCAGTATTCAGAGAAG
>CALCOQ010000241.1 GCA_937897005.1 uncultured euryarchaeote | reverse complement strand
GGGTGTTGATTCCAATCCGTTACCTTGGGTCAGATATACTGCATTCCTAGCTCCATTGTTACCTATTGCCAAGTCCAGGTCTCCATCTAAGTCGACATCTGCCCAATCCGTGGATATCGCCGCAGAGCCTTGAGCATTCACCTTCTCAGCAGCGGAATTGAAAGGAGTTGGAGTGGGGTCTGAAACGCAATTTGCAGTTGCGACCAGACAAGAGAGTCCTCTGCGAAAATCGCCGGCGGGCAATGCTGGGTCCATTGGATGGTCATCATTTGAATTGAGGACTCCGTCGCCATCCCAATCGTTTGAGGAGACTGAATATGGCTGCTGAGGCTCCCACCAATCTCCGGTTGCCATATGGTAGCCACCGATTGAATGGTCTCCTGCTACTCTTCCTTGCACATGTCCTGTCAAACCCACTTCGTTGGCCGTGGATTCCCCGTCACCCTCCACATCGAATGTTGTTGCAACGAGAAGAACCTGCAGACAAAGCAGGCAGACCAGCGCAACAGAAAGGCTGGCGCGAGCGCGGAGCATGGATTGCAACGGGGGCTTTCTGAGGATAAGATTCGCGCTGAAACATGGTCAGGAAATTCATCCTTCAAATAGTGTCGAGAGCCGTGATGGTAGAGCCCTTCTCATCTCCATACTCGGCTTCGATGATGCAGCAATGATGCAGGGACTCAAACAGTTCAATTAGTAGTTTCATCATATGGAAAGGGTATGTCGATGAGAAGAGTTGAGATGGAACCAGAAAACGTCTTTCAGACGGATGTCATCAGGCCAAGAGACCTAGACGGCAAGACCTCGATCAAGGTATCTCCGAAGACCAAAGTGGTCCTTGATGGAGTTGAAGAAATCAGTCATCTGGAAATCAAATCTGGAAAGGTCGCTCAACTGGTGAATGTCCTCGGTCCTTTCCCTGACCACCTCACGATCGATGGACGATTCAACCAACTCAAACTTGGCGGCTCCCTTGAACTGGTGAACTGGGGAGGGTTCCGCGGCGAGTGGTCGAGCGGTTTGGTGTGCAATCATATCCAACCACTAACAAATCGTCCTGATATCACAGCCATGATCTTCCCTCAAAGTACAGATGATGTTCTGACCTTCGGCCCTGAACACTGTGGAAAGACCCTGGCCATTCGCGGGCCTTCAACAATCTCTCGAATAGTCATTGAACCCGAAGTTCAAATGGAACATATCATGATTCAATCGATGCCATGGTTGGAAGAAATTGTGTTGAAAGGCCGAGTGACCCAGATGGAGATCTCAAATTGTCCTCTCCTGAAAAATATCAGCGGACACGGTCTATATCTATCT
>CALCOQ010000240.1 GCA_937897005.1 uncultured euryarchaeote | reverse complement strand
GTTTTCTCCCATATTTTCACCCCAGAATGGGCATTCCACATTTTCCCCTTAGCATTGGAAGAAGCCCATGATTCGCAGGTAGCAAAATGGTTCCCATCCGGAGACCAAGCAATATCCATGATGCTGCTTGCGGCTGTTCCAGTCATACTGCGATTGATCTGCCAATTGACTGAATCATAGATCCACATATCGTCATTACCACCAATGGCTATTCGACTACCGTCAGGAGACCAATCAACGCCGTAGAATCTATCTTCGCCATTTGGATTCAAAGTCTGTATCTGTAAGCCAGATGAAACATTGATTATCTTGACCTGCCCATTGGTTCCACCATTGCCTGAGCGGCCAATTGCTACTGCGATCAAGGAATTATCTGGACTCCAAGCAATATTGTATGGATTGTCATTGCTCCCTACATCTACGTCAATCTGATTTTGTTCGGTGAGGTTACCAGCATACCAGATTCCCAAGATATCTCCATAATCTATCGTGGCAGCAATCATCGTCCCATCTGGAGACCATTTGACATCTGAAATGTCTCTGCCCTGACCATCATAGGTCATTTGAACAGACAATACATTATTCTTACCAGATATATTCCAGATTCTGACCCAACCGTTCTCATCTCCCGTCAACAGGAATTCTCCGTCAGGACTGTGATCAACAGCAGAGTAATCGCTGCCTGAAGTCAAAATGCTATCTTCGAGGAAGGTGGTGTTGGGAAGGGTCCAACGATCGTTGTAATCACTGGTTCCATCGCCATCCCTATCAGGACAGCCATCTCGGTCCACTGTTGAATTACCTGGAGACAACGGACAATCATCCAAGTGGTCTTCGACTCCGTCTCCATCAGTATCCGCAGCACTTACTCCAAGAACCGTGAATGGCGTGAACAGAAACATGAACACCACCAAGAAAACGATGGGTGAGCGCCCTCTCTGAGATTGTGATTGCGATACAGACACGGTTTCGCGATTGGGGTCTGTAAAAAGGGCTTATGGTACTATTGTGCAAAAAAACACCCCCTAGGGGGTGACTCCATTGGGGAAATCCTTGAATCATGACACACGAAGGGGAGAGTGTGGCCAAGGAACTACCCAAGGTATCGATCGCGGTGAGCGACCGGATTCTTCTGCACCTGTTGGAAAATCTCGAACAGGCTGACCAGTTCATGGTTTCAAATGCAGTGACACGACCTGGAATTGCCGAAGCGTGTGCCCTACATCCACCAAATGTCTCCAGATCGATGAGAGGGTTGTTGAAAGAAAAACTGGTGCAGGAACATTCCCGAATGGTCAAAGGTGATGAACGCAGACAGAAAGCTTGGCAGCTGACTGAAAACGGTAAGAGTGAAGCACAGAACACGAAGTTGGAACTGTCATCATCAACAGTTCTGATTCGGGATAAGGATGGAGCATTACTGGAGATAAGAGCCGACGAGACCGCAGATCGTCTAGAGGCTGACCTTTCATTGCTACAGGTACTGATGCATGCATTGCATGAGGGTGTCCTGACCTATGGAGATATTCGATTCGGACCGATTCGTAAGAAGGATGGGGATAACAGACCCCCCCCTGGCAGATTGACACTTCTCGCTGGCGCACACGCAACGTATCACACAAGTCCTCCTCAAACAAGACCTGTGCACGGACGCGCAGATGTGCTTGCTGATCTTGAAATATGGAGAGAAGAAATGCATCCATGTATGGTGATTCAAGGTGTTGCTGGAATCGGTAAGTCAACCGTTGTTGCACATTGGCTCAAAGAACGAATGGAAAATGAAGCAAACCTTTCGATATGTTGGTACCCCTGTCAGCCTTGGGACCGGGATCATGGTGTTGCAGTAAGTCTATTGCACAGAGTGGGAATCGATGACGTACACGACCCATATCAGTTGATGGACACGCTTCCTCTTTCCCCTGGTGCACCATTGGATGTCGATGCATGGCGGCGTAGGCTGCTCGCATATCTGACAGATTCTGCAGCGATTCGTGAAAGATTTCTGGACCTCGATGATGGCGGTAAACCTCCACCCACCTGGCTGGTGATTCTCGATGATGTGCATCATATCAGCGAGAATTCCAATGACCTGCTTGGTGCGCTTCTCCAAGTTGCTATCCAATCGCCACTGCAGTTGTTGTTGATCAGTAGGAACAGGCCACAATTCTATGACCGCAGAGACGTCCACACCAGAGACAAGGTGAGAGAAGTTTCACTCAAAGGGCTCTCTGTAGAGGCATTGGAAGAATGGTTGAGCACATTTGATCTCGGAGACCCTCCTGAAGCAGGTGATATCCATCGTCTGACTGGTGGGCATCCATTGGCGATGGAATTGTTGGAACTGTACGGTTCTGCAACACATGGAGATTGGCTACGATTCCTCGATGAGGAGATATTGGACGCGTTACCAGATGGCGAAAGAGAATTGCTGGCCCAGCTTGCTGTATCTGAAAGACCGGTGGAATGGGAGAAGTTGGCGAATGCAAGTGGATGGGATGGGCCTCCTCCAGAAGGCTTGTTGGCCAAGGGACTGTTGATTGAATTAGCAGAAGGAATGTGGCTGCATGAAGCATTGCGAGAACGCTTGCTACGAGATGTGGGTGAACTAAAATCACAACGTGAATCCAGAATTTCTGATTGATTCAGCGTTGGCGATGTGCAGCTATCTGTTCAGGGGTCCATCCAGCAGAAAGTAACTGTTCATCGGTGAATCCTCCGATACTGGTGCTTTGTTGAGTGGAAGCAGACTCCCCCAAAGAGGTCTGGATGTGGATGTCCATGGAAGAGTCGAGATGCATTCCAAACTCATCCTCTGCATCTCTTCGAGGTGGAGGTTTGTTACCTATCATGGTCACGATGATGGCTATGACTGCCAACAATCCAACCGCCCCACCTCCATACAACAATACTGGATCGATACCAAGTCCACCGCTACTCTTCTCCTCAGCAATGGTTCCATCTTCACCACCGCCTCCTGTTCCTGACGATACAGCGCAACCTGTGGCGGCTACCACCGTTGTTCCAGATGGAGTATCAAGGCACTGGTCATTAATATCCAGTACTCCATCACCATCGCCATCCCTTTGAGAATCACTACATCCTGATGAATCGGTATCCACCCCTGAAGGTGTAAGTGAACAAGTATCTGCAGAATTGATTACACCATCATTATCGAGGTCATCATCCTCTGAAATATCATTACAACCATCATTATCGATATCCTGACCCAATGGGGAATGTCCTATCGCACCTGTAGGACAGGCATCATTAGAATCCAAGAATCCGTCGTTATCATCATCTGCATCCTCGATGGAATCCTTGCAACCATCCTTGTCATGATCCTCTCCAGGATCTGTTGAACTCCATCCTATCTCTCCCACTGGACAATCGTCGAGGAAATCAGCAACTCCATCTCCGTCATCGTCCGTATCCTCACTGGAATCCTTACAACCATCATTGTCATTGTCATTGGCCTCACTGGCATTCCAATTCGTTTCTCCTGTCGGACAGTCATCGAATTCAGTAGTGATGCCATCGCCATCCGCATCACCATCACAAGCATCACCGATACCATCACCATCATCATCACTCTGATCTGCATTCACTACCTGTGGGCAATTATCTGACTGGTCAACAAAGCCGTCACCATCGGTATCAATGTCAGCACAACCATCAGAATCAATATCTTCTTCAAGGGTTGAAATCCAACCAAGAGGGCCTTTGGGGCAAGTATCATTCTCATCGGGAATACCATCCTGATCATCATCAAGATCCTCAGAATAATCATGGCAACCATCGCCATCATAATCTGTATCATTGTTTGATGTCCAACCGATAGAGCCATCCATGCACTCGTCTATATCATCAACCAGTCCATCGCCATCCATGTCATCCTCACAAGCATCCCCCTCTCCATCGAGATCATGGTCCGTTTGGCTGGGATTGGCTATTTCAGGACAATTATCTGAGCCATCCACAATTCCATCTCCGTCTAAATCCTTGGCATATTGCCAGGCAAAGAAATCATTCATTCCCTCACTGGTATTGCTGTTTCCTCTGAAATCCACAGTATTCTGAAAATTACCTACAATCGTAGGTGAGCCGCCGCCTATCACTACGCCAGTTGCTACTTCTTCACCTGTCCCACCGACATTGAGTGCCCAACTGACTGAACCATTGTCAGTAATTGCCAATACCATCACATCACTATTTCCATTAGATGTCAAAGTTTGCTCGCCAATGGTGACTGTTCCAGACATACTCCCGACCACGATTCTTTCGCCATTTGGAGTGATTGATACAGAACGAGCTACTTCATAACCACTACCTCCGAATGAGGAAAGCGACTGCCAGACTCCTTCAGAATCAGTAGTTGCGACGAAAGCATCCAACCATCCATTGCTTGAGGCGTTCAGTCCACCTGCAGACATATTGCCTTCAAAATTACCGACAATGATGACCCCGTCTGATTCATCGACAGCACAACCATACCCCCAATCATCATCAACCCCCCCCGCAGTAAGCAGGAGGTCAAATTCTCCAGTCGTATTCATCCTGACCAGATACGCATCGGCAGCACCCATCGACATAAGTATTGATTGACCAAACATTGCCGAATCGGTGAAAGTACCTACAAACCATGGATTACCTTGGGAATCGATACAAGACCCCCCGAATGGTTCAATGCCCTGAGGTCCGGCCCCTGCTTTGGCCCATTCCCAAGTACCTGTATCATCCATCTTCGCCATGAATATCGAATATGCATCAGTACCTGGTAAATTGTCTGAACCAATCGTGATCATATTAAGAAACAGACCACTATGGTAAACACTTCCATTTCCATCATTCACTACTGATAATCCCTGATCATCCATATTTGTTCCGAATCGCTTGGCCCATTGCCAACTTCCATTGCTGCTTATTCTGGCAATCCAACCATTGCCTTCATCTTCATCTGAATTCTTTCCCAATGAAGCCAGTGTTCCTAATTGCATACTACACGAAGTACCTGCAGTACCAAGACAATATGCGCCAGTGATATATGCAGAACCATCTCTTGAATCCACGCTTACATCATTGGCATTATCCGCACCCACTGAACCTCCGGAAATCATCCACTCCCAATCCCCAGTAGTAGAAATCTTGCCAACAAAAAAATCCTCATCATATTGCATTCCCACTGCTTGCAATCCTGAATCTCCAAATATCATTGAACTTGTAAAAGTACCAACAATGAATAGCGAACCATCTGGTGCAACATCATAGCCGCGCAGATTCTCATCCTCAAAACCACCTGCAGATAAAGACCAGCCTGCCGCTTCTCGAGCATCTATCATGACTTTTTCTTGAGTTGGAGAAATCTCAACATCAGCGTTGGATTCCAAGCCATTTTCAGCACCGAACGAGAGAACAACACTTGCGATGAACATGATGCAGATCAATATAGCCGGTCTGTGAGTCATGTTTGTCCGATTCACCTTTCCTCCTTGAAACCAATGGGTTGGTGTCTACTGTTAAAAAATCATTGTTTCCAGTGGAAATTCAGGTTGTTTTGCTTGATTGACAGAATGGCAGAGCGGCGGGTTCATGGATGGTCAATCTTCCGACACTCCAATGGCTGAAGGTGGGAATGGGCGCAGAGGCCAGCCCAAGAAGAAGAAGCGCAGACATGGGGGCCCCCCCATTTCTGAGAGTAGAAAGCGCTGGCGAGAAATAGAAGAAGAGGCAAGAGAGCGCGCTGAAAACCGATTCAATATTTCTCCTCAACCAATGGCCTTTCCAAAAGGCGGGGTGGAACCAACCACCATCAACATCGAGTGGCCTTCAGATCCTGTAGCCTTGGAAACTGAAACAAAAGCGATTGACATGGTGGTCAGAAGAGGTGAATGGGGCTGGTTACCAGATGAACGGGTCAAAGAAATCAAAAAACGCTGCTCAAAATTGGATATCAGTCTTGATCAAGCACTCAGTCTACGCTCTGCAATACTCCAACAGAAAAGCGTCTACAATTTCGGGAAATTACAGAAGATGGCTGACAAAATGGAGCACCTGTATAGAAAAGGAGAGGATGTTGTTGAACTGTCAAAAAGGTTTGATTTCCCCCCGATGAATCTTTTTCGTGCCATCCTCAAAGCACGCGGTTGGTCTAAAAGCAGAATTCGCGATGACTTGAGAAAGCCTGATGGGCGTTTGAATGAAAGGGATCTGGAGCAATTCAAGAAGGCTGAAAAGGCCGATCGGGTTTCAAATGTTGATCAGAGTGAGACTCAAGAGCGTGCTGAGACTTTCGAAGACATTCTATGCAGATTCTTTGAACAGAAAGGTGTTCGGATTCGGCGTCAGCCAGAAATGGTGGCTGAACAGATGGCTGAACATGGCCGCCCCGTGAGAACTCCTGACCTTCTGATACTGGATGATGTTAGAATCAATGGAGAGCCCGTGGCATGGATCGATGCAAAGCACTTCTACGGTGCAGATGTTTCTTTTCAGAGAAAGAAAACCACCAAACAAATGGGGAGGTATATCGAGGAATGGGGGCAGGGAGCCATCGTGTTCAGACATGGTTTCTGTGAGAACCTGCATATTCCCGGAACAATACTTCTCGATTCTTTGCCACTCGACCTGTCAAGTCTCAATTGATTCTTGTACGTAAGCATTCGATTCCTGAAGCCAGTAGAACTTCATCGATATCCGCTAAAGGGGATGAAAAATCATTGGTGAGCACACATACAGAGGTGCCCAGCATGCAGGGTAGAACCCTATGACCTGTAGGAATTTGCTTCTTGACTCGTTCGATGAGAGTGCTGCGGTCCAATTCATCCATCAGCCCGGCTGCTTCTGCGAATATTTCAGCCTCGTCGAGCAATTGTTGCCATCTTGAGTGATTCCACTCACCTACAGATAATCTGGAGACTGAATCTTCTCCGGCTTCACTGATTGCAACCTTCCATTGAGGGTCATCGATGTAGGTGCTGGTGTGCCTCTTGAAATCTGAATCCCAACACAACAAGACTTCAGCATCACTTGAGAAGGATGTCGCAC
>CALCOQ010000239.1 GCA_937897005.1 uncultured euryarchaeote | reverse complement strand
GAAGATGAGGCTGATGAGGAAGAAGATGACACCGAGGAAGTGATCGTCGAAGAAATCACTGAGGAGGAGGAAGAAGTGATTGAAGTCATCGATGAGGAGGAAGAAGTGATTGAAGTCATCGATGATGAAATCGAGGTTCTTGATTGATCACTTACCGTCCGTGCTCACATTTGCGATGCCCTGATTGATTCCAGAAACCACCGCAACTGCCCTGAGTCTTCCTTCAAGTTCTGGAGTCATTCTAGCCCCTAGAATCACCAATGCCTCTGGATGTAATCCTTGGGTGAAAGCATTCGAGACCGCTTCAACCTGTGACACTGTCATGCCTCTACCGCCTTCCACCTGAAGGAGACAACTCCTGGCGCCGATTATTGCTAGATCGTCCAATGGTGCCCTAAGTGCCTTCTCAAACACTTCCAAGGGATCGCTGGAAGCACCCTCAGCCACCAACATCGTCGCCTTGCCTTTACGCTCGACCACCGCTCTTAGATCCATCAGGTCAAGATTTATCAATCCCATTTTGCAGATGGTCTGTACCATCCCGTGAACCAATGCTTCTATCGATGAGGCGGCTTTCCTCCAGTCTGAGCCCCTCTCTTTTGCCTGCCATGCCAATCTATCGAGTGACAATCTGACACAAACGTCACTGCTCTGCTCAAGATCATCCAATGCATCTCTTGCGACAATGGTTCTCGTCGATTGGGATTCAAATGGCAGAGCGGCGATAGTCAACACCAATGCTCCACTCCTTCGAGCCTGTCTGGCAAGTTCGGGAGCGGCCCCACTACCGGCTCCACCGCCCAGACCAGCCATCAGGATAACGAGTTCAATCGATTCCATGACCGCTGCAGTGTTCTGCCCATGGGCCATCATCCTCTGCTTGGCGAGTTGTGGCAGAGATGCACAACCAGCCGGATGTGGATCACGACCGAGGTCCAATCGATGCGCCTCGGCATCTGGCATCTGGGAATGTGGATGGTCAACAAGCAGTAGATCGGCATTATCGACAACACCCTCGTGAGCCTTGGCGGCCCAAGCGCAACCCAATCCGCCAACACCTGCGATGAGGATGTCAGAGTCTCGCCTCGCTCGCATCATTCCCCTTGCAGCAGCGAGGGCCCTTGAATGATGACCTTCAATCATAGGAACAATATCGTTGGTATCTTCGCCTCTGGTCCCTTGCCCATGCATTGTCGGGTTCGAGTTCGAGTACCTTCTGATAATATTCCACTGCTTTCTCGAACTCGGACAGTAATTTCCCGTAAAGATGACCCAGATTATTGAGTACTGGAATACACAATGGGTCTTCCTCAAGCATACTCAACAATGCCTCTTCTGCTGCATTCAAATCATGCTTCTCCATCAGTTCCTCGGCCTCATCCAGAGCCGTAAGTTGTTCAGGCGTGAGGCGGTAAGTATTCTTGAACGGCAATTCGGACATGTTCACTCAACCACTCGTCATCCAACATCACGCATAGGACTTTCTCTATCGGCGATTGTGTGGACTGCTGAATATTGATGCTCGGTGCTGGGGAATTGCATCACTGCAGACCCCCCTCCCTACGGGAGGGCTGCAAATACTTATGAGCCAATTGCAATTGGAACGAAACGTTCGGTGTGTCCATGAACAAATACCGATTCGGACTGGCCGCTATACTGGCGATTCTACTGACATTGCCAGGCGTCAGCATGGGCTATTCTGGTGGCATCGGTGGAGAGCAGGTCAACATTGTCGACGGCTCTGAAATCAGCGATGTCGCAGAGATGGGTTGTCTATGCCACAACCCGGATGGAGCCGACAACGGGGTCACCGTCCTAATGGCAGATGTTCCATATCGATACCTTGCTGGACAAACCTACGAGATGGTTCTGCAGATCGTTGGCGGACCTGCTGTTGATGGAACGAATAGTGCAGGATTCTCGATGCGTG
>CALCOQ010000238.1 GCA_937897005.1 uncultured euryarchaeote | reverse complement strand
TTCTTCCAGCGATGAAGAAGAGGTTTCAATGCCTAGTCCCCAGCAACTGGAGATTGCGGAGAACATTCTCAATCGTTTGAACCCCAAGGATCGCCACGACCTTGGTCAGATGATTCATCATCGTTCTCTCGCCTGTGGCGGTATCGCTGCCGGTCTTGCCATTTTCTGGTGGTTATCGATTCAAAGGATTGACGATGTCCCGCTGAATCAGAGTGAGTCATTGGTCAAGGGAGTGACTTTCATGACACTTTCATATCTGGTCCCGGTGGTCGTGTTCTTTGCATCCATTCTCAATGCAGCAAGTCGAGAAAAAGGCCAACCAGGACCTGCATTGATCGCTGGAGCAATGTTCCTCATCATGGGTTTCTTCTCCTTCGAGCCACTGGTCATGGGTCTACTCGATTCAGATACTGATGTGATGAATTCGCTTTGGCAGACATCTAGATTGGTGATTCTTGGTGTCGGATTCTTCTTCGTCGCCAAGTTGTTCATCGAGGCATTTCTATTGAATTGGGTCATGCGACTCGAAGAGGCGTTTTCGGAGATTGAGATATTGGCGTTGACCTCAGATAATGAATCCGACCCGATTCCTGAAGCAGAGTCAATTGAAGAAGCGGACGCCTGAAGAAGGGATGACGGCTAGGTGGCTCGATGTGCGCAGAGGTAGTGGTTCTCAGGCTTGGCCACCGCAAAGGAAGAGACCCACGTATCACGACGCATCTAGGATTGGTTGCTAGAGCATTCGGTGCCAACCGGTTCATACTGGCCGGTGACGAGGATGAGGAGATGTTCAATGGGTTGCAATCAGTGGCCAAGAGTTTTGGCGGCCGCTTGATCACTGAACATTCTGATGCCCCGATGAAGTGGCTCAAGGAATTCATCAAGACTGGAACAGCGATTCATCTCACGATGTATGGTCTTCCTTTCAGGCAGGTTGTACCTGCGATCAGCAAGGACTTGCCACTATGCGTGGTCGTTGGGGGGTCCAAGGTGCCGCGGCAGGTCTACGAAATCTGCCAACATAATCTAGCGGTTGGGAACCAGCCTCATAGCGAGGTGGCGGCATTGGCATTGTTCCTCGATTCGTTCATTGTGTCCGCTCCTCAATTCGAAGATGCCAGATTGACGATAGAGCCCAACGCCAGAGGCAAGTCTGTGTTGGATAGAGATGAGTCTGAGTAAGGCTTTGTCGAGGCGATTTGTTAAGCAATCCTCTTAGAGCCCACTTAGGGAGCAAAGCCGATGTCGGGGAGTGTCAAAGCAGGGGGCGGATTCTCACCGGGCAGATTGGTGACCCCTTCTGGCGATGCTCCTTCATTCACAGATGCTGCAGATGTACTCAAACATGCATTGCCCCCAGTTCCCGATGAAGAGGTGCCCGGCCTGCTGTTACTGGCCGATGGCAGCCGTTTTGAGGGCTTGTTGTTTGGTGCTCGAGAATCAGCAGAAGGTGAATTGGTCTTCACCACTGGAATGACTGGTTTCCAAGAGAGTCTGACAGATCCCAGTTTTGCAGGTCAGGTCCTTACCTTCACATATCCATTGATCGGGAACTACGGCGTTCATCTCGGTCGCAGTGAATCAGCAGGGATATGGCCCAGAGGAGTGGTAGTACGTCATGCGATGCGAAATCCCGATCATAGAGATTCGGTGGCGGGTATAGATGAGTTTCTCAGAGCTCATGGAGTGACAGGGATTGAAGCGATAGATACTCGAGCAGTAACACGTCGAGTCAGAGAACACGGTACCTTGTTGTGCGTTATTGGAGCGGCTAGTGATGAACGTTCTTTGAAACAACGTCTTGCGGAATTGACACCACCCGATCTGGAGGATCTGGTCAATGAAGTCTCGCTCGATGAGCCGATATTGCTGAATCCAGGCTTCAATGCACCCAGATTAGCGGCATTGGATTGCGGAATCAAGTACAATATCCTCAGAGAGTTGTGTCGCCGATTCGAGGTTCTCTGGTGTCCTCCGGATATTGCCTACGAGAAATTGGTATCTGATTGGAATATTGATGCCATGTTCTGTTCCAACGGCCCAGGAGATCCCGCTCATCCCGGCAAGGCGACGGCTGCTAGAATGACTATCGCTGAAGCTGTCAGTCGAGGGATGCCGACCATGGGTATCTGCCTTGGCCATCAGTTGTTGGGGCTTGCTTGTGGTCTCACTACTTACAAGATGAGATATGGGCATCGAGGCGCCAATCAACCAGTACTCGATCTGCTTTCGCGTACGGTTGCCATCACTTCTCAGAATCATGGTTTTGCGGTTGAAGACCCAGAGAAAGGAATGCTGGCCGCTCATCCCAGTGGTGCCAATAGCGGCCCGCAAGAGAATCTGGCTGGAGTGGAAGCAGTGGTCAGGTATGTGAATGCAAATGATCGAACCGTCGAGGGCCTAGATATCGAGTCTCGTCCGGCCTTCAGTGTTCAGTATCATCCCGAGGCCTGTCCCGGTCCACATGATGCAGCCCCACTCTTCGAGCGTTTCTCCAGTATCGTTGCTGAGCATTTGAGAGGTGGTGAGTGATGCCTAGGCGAGATGATATCAAGAGCATCATGATTCTTGGCAGCGGTCCGATACGTATCGGTCAGGCAGCAGAATTCGATTTCAGTGGTTCACAGGCCTGTACCGCATTGCGAGAAGATGGTTTCAAGACCATTCTGGTGAATTCCAACCCAGCGACCATTCAGAATGACCCGGAGATGGCGGATAGGGTGTACATCGAACCATTGCTACCTGAAGTTGTGCGTTCGATCATGGAGAAAGAGCGACCTGATGCCCTGCTCGCTGGGATGGGTGGCCAGACTGCTCTCAACATCGCCACAGACCTGGCTCATGCTGGTGTTCTTGATGAATTGGGGATAGAACTGATCGGCAGCGATCTGGAAGCCATCGACAAGGCAGAAGATAGAGACCTGTTCAAACGAGTCTGTGAGTCAATCGATCTTCCGGTCCCATTCGCTCTTGCTTGTAATTCAATGGATGAGGTGTTGAAGGCTGCTGATGAAATTGGTAGTTGGCCATTGTTGGTGCGACCAGCATTCACCCTCGGCGGCTTGGGCGGAGGCACGGTGTGGAACATCGGTCAACTGGTGGAAGTCGCCAGTCTTGGTCTGAGGAAAAGTAGAATCAACCAGGTTCTTGTTGAAGAATCAATCCTTGGTTGGCAGGAACATGAATACGAGGTCATGAGAGATGCCTCTGACAATTGCATCGTCGTCTGTACCATGGAGAATATCGACCCCATGGGGGTGCATACTGGAGAGAGTGTCGTTGTCGCACCACAACAGAGCCTTTCAGATTCCGATCATCAGCACCTCAGAGATTGCGCTCTGCGGCTTATCAGAGCCTTGAACATCTGTGGAGGATGTAATGTACAATTCGCTTACAATCAGGCAACAGGAGAGGTCAGGGTGATAGAGGTGAATCCTAGAGTAAGTCGTTCAAGCGCCTTGGCCAGCAAGGCTACTGGTTATCCTATAGCACGTATGGCTGCAAAGATTGCAGTAGGATACACATTGGATGAACTACCTAATCCAATCACTGGGCATGGGACCACCGCAGCCTTTGAGCCGACTCTGGATTATTGCGTGGTCAAGATCCCTCGTTGGCCATTCGATAAATTTCGAACTGCTGACCGTACTCTCGGAACGTCGATGAAGTCAACTGGTGAGGTCATGGCAATAGGCAGGTGTTTCGAAGAAGCCTTCCTCAAAGCATGGTCTTCATTGGAGACTGGTGAACCTCATCCGCGACCATTGACAAGAGCTGATGAGAGTGATGGAGAAGGAATGGCTGAAAGGGCCAATGAGCAATTATCGGATTCAACTCTGGTGGAGTGGTTGAGTATAGCGACCGACAAGCGGATGGGTGCATTGTATGAAGCGTTCCGAAGAGGTTGGCCAATAGAGAGGGTGCATGAGATTACACGGATGACGCGTTGGTTCCTCTATCGTTTCCAGAACCTTGCGAGAGCCGAAGCCAGTATTGTCGAGCATTTCGGCAGCATCGGAAGTATCGATGCACATTCCATGCGACAGTGGAAGCAACTGGGTTTCACAGATGCCCATATCGCAGACGCAAAGGCGGGCTTCCCGGCCAGTGGATGGAAGAAGATTCCTACAGCAGCAGGAGAATCTGCAGTGATGAAGAGAAGACACGAACTCAAGATCCATCCTCGCTATCGAATGGTTGATTCATGTGCTGCAGAATTCGCAGCAAAGACACCGTATTACTATTCGACCTACGAGGTCTCAGTCGACTCCGGTATCGATACCCTGAACAATATCGAAGAGAGGTTGAAAGAGCGCATGGTGGTGATCGGCTCGGGGCCGATCCGTATTGGTCAAGGCATTGAATTCGATTATGGCTGCGTACACGCGGTTGGAGCCATTCGTCAATCAGGAAGGGATGCCATCATCATCAACAACAATCCTGAAACTGTTTCCACTGATTTCGACACAAGTGATCGTCTCTACTTCGAACCGCTCACCCTCGAATGCATTTCCGAGGTTCTATTGCGAGAGAGGGCGCATGGAATTCTCCTGCAGTTCGGCGGACAGACTGCTATCAATCTGGCTTTGCCATTTGAGTCACGATTACCTTACTTGAAGGAAATGGGATTGGACACCAAGGTCATGGGAACCTCCATAGATGCTGTGGATGAAGCCAGCGATAGACAGAGATTCGAGGCCTTCGCAAATAGGATAGGTCTCAGAATGCCACGCGGAGCGATTGGAACGACTGCAGATGAAGTCAGAAGTGCAGCAGGTCAGATCGGCTTTCCAGTTTTGATTCGCCCATCATATGTCCTAGGGGGCAGGGGAATGGAAGTCCTTGCAGATGAGAAACAGCTGCAAGCCTATCTTGATGAGGCCTATCTTGCATCTGATAAGCCATTGTTGGTGGACGAGTATCTAGGACATGCCATCGAGCTCGATGTCGATGCCGCTTGTGACGGCGAACAGGTCCTTATCGGTGCAGTGATGGAACATCTTGAGGAAGCGGGTATACATTCGGGTGATTCCACCTGCTTCATCCCTACACAAACGATATCCGCCACGATGGTCGAGGCAGTGGAGAAGCAGACTGAACAGATAGGTCTTGGATTAGGGATAGTCGGTTGCTTCAATATACAGTTCGCTATTCAGGATGACAGACTCTACGTCCTTGAAGTGAATCCTCGCTCCAGTAGAACGCTTCCTTTCGTTGCCAAAGCTACGGGGGTTCCGATGGCGAGAATCGCAGCCAGAGCGACCATGGGAGACCTGTTTGTTCAGCAATCAATTCCACAGCGACGAACTGGCTTGGTCTGCGTCAAGGCTCCGGTATTTCCCTTCATCAAGTTGACAGGTCTTGATCCCGCTCCCGGTCCTGAAATGAAATCCACTGGTGAGGTCATGGGTTCTGACCCAGACGCCGATGTGGCATATCTCAAGGCAAGATTGGCCACTGAGATTCCGGTCAACACTGCAGGTGGGGCCTACGTGACCGTACGTTCAGCAGACAAGGAGAATGTCGTCCCAATGGTCAGGGATTTGATTGAACTCGGATTCACTGTTCATGCTACTCCAGGGACTGCAGATGTAATGCGAAGAAATGGCCTATCCGTGAAAACCGCATATAGAATAACTGATTCAAAGCAACCTGATGCACTGAACCTGATGCGTAGCGGAGACATTCAATTCGTCATCAACATCCCCACCACGAGTGGTGGTGCGGTTCGTGACGGGAACATGATGCGGCGTCTTGCAGTGGAGATGAACATCCCATTCGTCACTACCTTGTCCGGTGCAAGGATGGAAGTTGCAGCAATTCGAGCAGCGGGTAGAGGGCCTACGGTTCCCCAACGTCTGAAGGTTTCTTATCTCAAAGACTGAACCATGTTGCAAGGCTCAGTACCCACCCGATATTGAGAATGGCATGACCTGCCATCAGACCAACCACCGACCTTTCCTTGAGAGCGATCAGGTCTCCCACAAGGCCGAGGAATATCGCTAACAACACTGCTCCAACCCAACCCATTGAAGGAGCAAGCAATTCCAATTCATAGAGGTGGAGCAGTAGCCAAAGGGCATTCTGTAAGGCGATTGCCCGAGGCTCCCCCCATCTTTCAGCGGCTTGAAGCAGAACGAAACCACGAGTCCACAGGTCGGTTATCATCGCCATGATGCAGATCAGAGGAAGCACCACCAACCAATCCGTGAGATGCCTGGCTCCACAAGCCGTATCGTCACTCCAGAAAGTGAACCCACAGGACTTGGGAGGCCATAGCAGGAAGACCATCAGCGCGAGACAGTACAGAAGAATTCCAGTGCCGAGGATGAAGGGTGCCCGTTCTCGAGGTAATTTCAGGCCCAGTTCAGCGAATACAGGTTTCTTTGCCCGTCTTCGCAACCACCAGATTGCAGGAATGACATAGACAACTGACATTCGAAAGGTCCTGAACAAGGCAGACCCCCATCTTGAGGAAAGCCATGGATCTACCCACTGCTCCTGAACCAGATACAGTATTCCTGCAGCAGCAGCACTGCCGATAATCACCAGAAGGAAACCATCATTGTCTCTTTTCTCGGCCATCGCCACCGCCTCAGCAGGCGTCGTATGCCTCGATGATGTACTTGGTCAACGGCGATGTCCAGGCCAGTTCCGACAGTCCCTCTTCACCTTCGGCAGCGTATATCTTGACCACATCCTCAACTCGTACGTTTCCTTCAGAGGAACGAGCAAGGATGGTTTTGCGTTTGACGTTCTTACCGGTACCATGCGGGTCATAGACCGTGTCCAAGGCCTCTTTCAGGAACCACGCTGGTTTGTCATCGGGGCTGTCTCCTTCGAATTTCTTCGTCTCCTTCTTTGAACCGAAAACAGCCCCCTTCTTCTTGCTGGGTGTGGCACTGCTACGCTTAGTAGAAGCAGCTCTCGAACTTCCACGAGAAACTCCCCCACGTGCCACCATCTTGTTCTTGACATCCGTCTCGATATCTCCTCGAATCTCATCTTCAATCTCTTCTCGAAGTTCTTCCATCAATTCTTCTCGAAGTTCTTCACCCAGATTCTTCTTCATTTCATCCTTGACCTTGTCTTCATCGACATTGTCAAGTCGATCCTTGAGTTCATCCCTTTCGTCAGTCACTTTCTTGAGATCCGAAATGAATTCTGTAGAAACCTGCATCAACGCAGATTCCATCGCTGCCTCCAACTGCATCGAGACGACATCGGTGGAATGGTCCCTCCATTTCCTCCATTGCATCAGTGTGTTGCTGTGAATGTCGGAACCACATTTTGGACAGAAACTTCGGCTTGGAGGTTTGAGAATCGGAATGTTCCGCATCGCTTCAGGATCAACACCCTCATGTTCTCCTGTAGCCACGTCAGTGATATGGCTGCTGGTTTCCATCCCTTGGCTCATCGCATCGTGATACTTTTGGTCAGTCATGCTGAGTTCGCCAGATTGAATCAGACTCCAAGCGTCGGTCGCTTTGGCAGTGGCCCGAACAGCTGCATTGACCGCGGTATTCTTCCCAAAAGTGTAATCACCAGATAATTTACTCAATTCATCTGATTTGGCTTCAATGTTCACGATGCCACCATCATAATCACTGTCTACTGCAGCGGCGGCGATGCCCAACACTATCGGATTCGCACCCTCTTCCACTTTGGCGATCATATCGAACTTCTCGGCCATTGACAGGTCATCCCGTTGTCTGATGACATCCTTCAATTGTTGTAGGTCGTGTCCAGTTGAAGTGATGGGTCCTTGGTTCTCAAAATCGTGTCCACAGGCCAAACAGAACTTGGCAACCGCATCGACCAGAGCCTCGCAGGTAGGGCAGTGTACACCGGCCATGTGGGCTTTGAGCACTTCTCAGGTTATTCAAGCCTGATGGTCACCTTAAGCCCATAATGGCGAAAAACAGACCACTTGCTTCAATCCAGCATTTCGATTGCTTTCTCTAAAATAGAGAAAACTTCAGTTGGGTCCAATGCCGATAGTAGAGATGCCAATCTAGGCCCATCATCAGCACCTAGAAACAGTCTGTAAAGAATGGAATAAGCACTCTTGTGATCGATAGCAGACGAGGTTATCGCTTCTCTCACCCATGCGGAGATTCCTGCTTCATTGAAATCAATTCTTCCTGAATTCTCAAACAGTTGATTGAGGAATGTTCCAGTACCCGGGGCCAATCCCTCGGCCCATCGAGGCCCTACATCACTGCGCAGAGAAATCCTGGCCGAAACAGGGAATTGTTCACCCGAAATCCAGTTTCTCATGCGCCTCAATCTATCTGTCAGAACAGGGTTTGGAGAACTTGGGTCAATACCATGGGTTCTAGAGAGAGATTCCCAGACTGCTGCATCATCATTCTTGATCTGGGCCAGCATCGATAGATGTCTGAATGAAACTCCTCCCATCGAATAAGCAGGATCGGTGTTCTCGTTGATCTGACTTAATCTGATGGCACCAAGTTGCGTCTCGAATGCAACTCTCTGACGCTTGTTCATTCCCCCAGTATCGATGTCTCCAAGGCTTTTCTGCCCTCGTTCAAATTCATCAGCAAGGTCAATCAACCCCTCTCCAGTATCAAATTCTATAGCCTTTTTTGGCTTATTTTTAGCAATCAGGAAACGCATGATTGATGGTGGAACGATATCGAGTAGTTCACGGGCGGTCAGGACCACTCCTGTGGAACTGGACATTGCACCTTTACCCTTCAGCGATATCCACTCATATGGCAGGCTCATCGGTGCTTCGTTGCCGAATATCCTGCAGATCTCTTTACCGGTGTCAAAAGAACCTCCGGCGGCTGAATGGTCTTTGCCGAATGGCTCACAGGTCACTTCATTCCAACCCCATTTGGCTGGCCATTCGATCCTCCAGGGTAGTTTACCGTCTCCGATACGAAGGTCAGAGCGCCCCTCGACTCCGTGGCTGTCGACCCAGTTCAAGTATGGCCATTCATACGAAGTGATCTTGACGCCATCCATACTTCCTTGCGAATCTATCGGGTTGTATGGAAACCAATCATCGGGGAATTCTCTTCCACTCACCCTTTCCATGATTTCTCTGAGGATTTCTTTGGAATCACAGACTTTCTTTGCATATTCCGCATATCTGCCCTCCAGATATGCTTGATGATTATCCACCACTCTTACCTTGACGCCTGTTTCATCGAGGGCAGCAAGAAATGGCTCCAGATGGTATTGGGCATAGGAGATGTCCCCCTCAGGTCTTCCTTTTTCATCTGGCGCAGGGATATTGGCCAGTGGGTGTCCGATGTATTGTGAATATGAATCATCAAGAAAAGAGTAGACCTTTCTCAGAGGGTCGGCATTATCTGCGATATAGATCAATTCTGCATTGAGTCCTGCATCACTACATGCTCTTCTCAGCATATCTCCAGTCAATGCCTCTCTCATGTTGCCAACATGAATATGTCCAGATGGCGTGATTCCTGTGGCAATGACATGATCATTACCTCGTTCAGCCAACCTCTGCGCAGCAAAGTCGGCCCAATGCATATGCCTCAACCCCAATGATCAAACCGCAACAGTGCGTATCATTCCGCGCAATGGAACCTCATCAATTTCATTGAGTGTGGTCTTGTTCACAAGTACCATGCAGAGAACGACTTCAGCTCCCATTTCTCGCATTGCCGCTATAGTTCGCCGCATTGTGGTTCCACTGGATAGAACATCATCTACTATTGCAACTCTCTTTCCATTGACTTGTCCATATTTGCTGGATAGAGAACCTTGCCCAGGTCCCCCATCGACATTGCGGTGTATGGAGACCTCTATATCGAGGAACTTGGCAATCTCATGAGCGAACAGTATCCCGTTCAGGCTGATACCGACGATGGTTTCTGCGCCGTCATCCCCTAATTCCTCATCCAGCACATCTGCAAAGATGGCAGCCATCGCTTCAGTACGGATTGGCCGAACACCGATGGTTCGCCAACCGATGCGGATATCCTGTGGTTGTTCCTGACCCTCAATGCTGCTGGAGAGCCACGAAATGGTATCCTGAGACAACGATAATTCATCAGCAATCTGCTGTGAGTTCAGGCCATTGCGCTTGAGGCTGGCGACCGTCTTCTTCAATTCATCAACACTCAGTGACATACTTCTCGGAGTATCAGGCAACAGCCGATGTCCATGAACACATCGGTCCTCCTCACTCTGAACATCCCTTCTTCCTTGGGCAAAGACCTAAACGAGGGGCTTGGTGGACCGCCACTATGACCGAGTTCGAATACGAAGAACTGCTCGACAGGGCGCGCGAACGGATTCCCACCGAGATCAGTGAAAGGGCTCGTTGGACTCTGCCTGAGCCGCAGATAATGATCGAGGGTGCGAACACCATATTCAGGAACTTCGCCGAGGTGGTCAGCCACATGGATCGAGATGAGAATCACGTCTTTCAGTACATCCTAAACGAATTGGGAACAAGTGGAAGCAGAGAAGGCCCACGTGCACGATTCAAAGGTCGGATTCCTCCAAAGCGTCTGAAGAAGAGGATTGTGAACTATGTCAACACCTTCATCAAATGTGGACAATGTTCTGCTCCAGATACCCTGTTCATCAAAGAGGACAGGACAACCTTGCTCAAGTGTCAGGCATGCGGTGCGACCAGACCGGTCAAACTTTGAGTTCATTCAGCCCATTCTTCTTGGAATTCAACGACCTCGGAGCCCTTTTCTGCTTCCGCGACATACATCCTGACCGCCATCGCGGTATCTGGTGTCACAGAGATGGATGAGATTCCGCATTCGATGAGGAAGGCGGGAAAATCTTCTGGATAATCAGAAGGTGCTTGCCCACAGATTCCTATTTCCAGTCCAGCGGCGGTGAAATCCTTGACCACTTGTCGAATCATTGATTTGACAGCCGGAGAGCGAGCATCGACAGGGTATTGGTAACCTTCTAGGTCATCTCTGGAAACCGCGTAAATAGTTTGAACCAGGTCATTGGAACCGATGGATCCGCCATGCAACTCCATCTTCTCGATGAAACTATCAGCATCGATGATGTTGGATGGCAACTCCACCATCACGAACAGTGGAACTCCATCATCCGGTCCAACGCCCTTTTCATTCAACAATTCCTTCACCCCTTCTCCCTCCTCAGGAGTGCGACAGAATGGAACCATCAGTTGCAGGTTGTCCAAACCCAATTCATGGGTGACTGAAGCCATGGCTTCCAGTTCCATCTCAAAGGCTGGTTTGAACAAAGGGTCAAGGTATCGAGATGCACCGCGCCATGCGATCATGGGGTTCTCTTCTATGGGCTCGAAGATCCTGCCACCAAGCAATTCTCGATATTCATTTGATTTGAAATCTGAGAGCCTGACCAGAACCGGTCTTGGATAGAATGCAGCGCAGATCAAGGCGACTCCCTCCCTCAACTTGTCGATGAATAGTCCGCGCTTGTCTTCATAGTCCCATGCACGCCTTTCCACTTCTTCCACTGCGGTTTGAACAACAGCAATATCCTCCCTTTCCAAAGCATCTCGATAGGGCTCTAATTCTTGAGTGATGGCACCATTCTCAAGATATTCTTTCAACGCTTCGTGATGAACGAAAACAAGAGGATGGACGCGAACCTCGGATGATAGAACGAATTCAATCCTCGCAAGCCCAACACCATCGACTGGTAGTTGCGAATCGGTGAGCGACTTGGTCGGGAATCCAACATTGAGTTTGATCTTGGTATTCAACTGCAGGTCAGAGTCGATGGATATCTCTTCGATACTGAAAGGATGGATTCCTGAATAAACCTGACCGATGTCCCCTTCCGCACAAGAACCAGTGACCTCGGTGAGATTCTCCAGCTCCATTGCAGTCGCACAACCGACGATTGCAGGGATGCCGAATTCTCTGGCAATGATAGCAGCATGGGAGGTTCTCCCGCCTTTACGTGTTATTATCAGTGAAGCCTGTTTCATCAGAGGCTCCCAATCTGGAGTCGTCATTTCAGTCACCAGAACGTCTCCTTCCTCGAAGACCCTCTCTTCAAATGGAATCTCTTCAAGCCGTATTCCTTCCGTCAATCTATTCTGCATCAACCTCTTCTTGTCCAGAACTTCTTGGTAGGAGCGATATTTTCGCACTCTTCCGTTACCAATTCTCTTACCCACCGCTTGCCCACTTGCCAGAACCTTTCCATTTCTCTTCAGCCGTTCAGTCAGCGCAGGCTCCATAAGATAGCGCAGCATCTTGGCACCATCTGATCTGGCATGAACAGTCTCAGGTCTGGCTTGAACGATGAACATCAATCCACTCTCGCCATCTTTGGCCCATTCAATATCCATTGGTTGGCCGTAATGGTCTTCGATGCTCAAGGCCATCTGTGCCAATTCATGGCACTCTTCTTCATTCAGTGACCATGCCCTTCTCATATCGAGTGGCACCTCGATGGTGTTTACATCATGGATTCCATCATCGGCATATATCATTCGAACATCTTTGCTTCCAAGCACCCTGTGGACAACGGCGGAATTACCCAGTCGAGCCCCTTCTTTCCATACCGTGAATGAATCGGGAGTCACACTTCCCTGAACCAATAACTCTCCAAGGCCATATGAGGAGGCGATATGAATGACGCCGCGATGACCTGAATCTGGATCCATGTTGAACATGACTCCTGAGGATGCAAGGTCTGAACGCACCATCTTCATCACCACTACCGAAAGAGCGGAATCCAAAGGCTTCATCTTTCTATCCAATTGGTATCCAATGGCTCGCTCTGTGAACAGGCTGGCTACACATTTACGCCAATGCATGATGACCGAACGTTCACCGGTGACATTGAGAAATGATTCGTATTGACCAGCAAATGAAGCTTCCTTTGAATCTTCAGTGGTTGCAGAGGATCTGACTGCAACATCGGTTCCTTGACCATATTCCTCACACAATCTTGAGTATCCTTCCGATATTGCTGTACGTATGTTTTCAGGAACGGGAGTCTGCATGACCAAGGCTCTTGCCAAAGCAGCGCGACCATGCAATTCGAGATGATTGGATGGATCGATTCCTTCAAGCACTTCCTCCAATGCTTCAGCCAATGAGTTTCTGCTCAATGCAGCACGCCGGAAATCTTCACAACCCTCTGGCTCAATCACATTGTCCCAGGTTGAACTTGGGACTTCTGTGTTGACGAACAAAGTATAGGCAGTAGTGGTGACGTTGAATCCATTTGGAACCCTTACTCCTGAGCAACTGAGTGCACAATACATCTCTCCCAGTGACGCACCTTTACCCCCTACTGATTCGGTATCTCCACTACCAACATCTTCGAACCACTTGACCAGTTTGAAATCCTTCATCATCTACACCTTCGGCAACCGTAAGACTGCCTGTATGAGTCGGTTGATAATCATGAGGTGTCAACCAAGTTCCAGAGGATGTTCAGTCGCCTGAATCGGCACTGATGTCCATGAGCGCATCCTCTACAATAATTCCATTTTCCAGATGCATCTCAAGGATTCTTGTAAGTTGTTCCTGACTACCATCCAGCGTGTACCAGGATGCTTCAGGATAGATGACACATGAGATTCCATTCTCACAGAAATCCAAGCATCCGGATTTCTGAACCCTGACCTTGTTGAGTCCAGCATTCTTCGTCATCAGTTTCAGGGTTCGCATGACTTCAAGGCTGTTCTTTGCACTGCAACTCCCACGCGGACTTCCAGAGTCCCTCTTATGCCCACAGATGAAGACGTGCCTGTCATATCCCGGCTTGTCTCTACCTTTGGGGTCCTTGACCATTCTTTCACCCCAAGGAATCTATTGCTGCTGCCAGTTCATGGTCCAGTTCAGTGACCTTGCCCACACTGTGAGTCCAGGTCTTGACCACGACTTTTCCCCATGATAATTCGAGATCGGCATGATGATCCATCTGCTCACAGATAGCCCCGACCTGATTGACGAAGTCCAGTGCCGTGAGGAAATCAGGGAAAAGAAATGAACGTCGCAGATGATGATTATCGACCAATTCCCAATCTTCAGAGGCCAGGATCTCACCCCCACAGGTGGGTGTCATCTCTACCTTCGCCTTCCTTCTCAACCTTCTCGTTGAGTTTGTTTCGGCGTTTCATATCCTCTCGCTCGAAAGTCATGAGTTCATCATCGTCGAGATATGCGGGCCTCATGTGGGCGATTAGAATGACTTCTACGATAACATCTCTGGAGATGTAGTGTAGTTTTCCATCCACTGCAAGTAATTCTACTGTCATTTTCCCGGATGAGACCAGTCTACCACGAATCCACGGGTCTCTCTCATCTGGCAAGGCTCTGGCATCGAGAAGCATCTCCACGAGATGCGCCGCAAGATCGGCATGGTGTTCCAGCATTTCAACCTGTTTCCCCACAAGTCGGTGCTGCAGAACGTCACGATGGCGCCGATCCTGACCCAGAACGTCGCCAAGGCCGACGCCGAGAC
>CALCOQ010000237.1 GCA_937897005.1 uncultured euryarchaeote | reverse complement strand
GACCTTTGGAAGGAATGTGAGAATCCGTATTCCGGATGATTGACCCGCATAAATCGCCCTGACAGGAGATTCACAGATGCTGACGCCATGTTCAACGCAGCGCATCAACCACCAGTTTGGATATCCATATCCGTCCCAATTTCCTGACCAGTCCCATTCCTTGAGCATCTGGTCGCTGCACACTGTGTATCCGCATTGCGGGTCATTGATTCCGAGTCCAGTTGCCAGATTGGTCAGGTGTTTGAGCCACCAAGTTCCGACTCTGCGGCGCAGTGGCATGGCACGTAACCCTTCTTGGTGAGCGGAGCGATCACCTTTGACAAAGTCAGCATTCCCTGAAATTATTGGTTCAAGAATCACTGGAAGATCATCAGGGTCCATCTGCCCATCACCAGCCATCACCACTGCACACCATCTTCCAGGGATTTCAGAGGCGAGTAGATGTCGATACCCTGAGGCGATCGCCCCTCCCACTCCAATTCCTCCAGAGTGGATGACCGTGGCACCCGCACCGCGAGCCAGTTCAGAGGTGTTGTCGCTGGAGCCATCATCCACCACCACGACCCTGTCCACCCAATCTGGTAGTCCAGAGACTGTGTCATCAATATGCGATGCTTCGTTTCGAGCGGGCATCACCACGCACACCTTCCACTCACTTGGCACAACATCTTGGCATTGCCTGAAGTTAATCATCTGTGCGCTCTAGGTTCCGAAGAATTGACAGTGCGGCTGCTATGTCGGCAGACTGGAGAGGTCAATGCGCATCGTTTTTCTGGTCAGGGACAAGGAATTACGTGTCGTCTCAGCAATAACCCGGGCAGAGACCTTTGCCAAACATGTTGCCATCATCGATGTAGGGAGCAAGGACACCACATTGGATCTTGCCGAAAAGAAGGGAGCGCACACCATTCCGATGGATAAAGACTGCACTATTCCAGAGATTGCGAGGGAATTGCTGCAGTTGGACGAGGTCGAAATGACACTCATCATCCACCTTTCTGATACCTGGAGGTTGCGTGATCTACCGGTCAATGTGAACCGTACCTACGAAGGCAGAGATGTCAATCTGGCTTTGGCACATCACACCGATGTAGATCCTGGTGATTCGGAATCAGTATTGTTCAGCGAAGCAGAGTTGGAGATGTTGGCTGCGACACCCGAAGGATTGGCTGCTCTGGCAGAATGTGGTGACGATGATCGATGTATCGACCTGCCAGCCTCATTGAATGTCAGGGTGCATCTTGCAAAGAGGCCGACACAGCCACAGAAACGAGAGTCACTGGCGACCGCCTCACGTTTTGCTCAGTTGTTCCATTGGATGTTGTCGAGCAAGCATCCATTGATCCTGTTCGGCATACCGGGGCTGGTCTGTTTCAGCATCGGTTTCGCCTTGACTGGAGATGTGGTTGACCAGTTCCAATCCATGAATTCGATATCCCTCGGGGTCTCTCTGGCAACCGCTGCTGTGACCTTGATAGGACTCTTTGCAATGATGACCAGTTTGATGCTCTATATCCTTGGTAAACAGGTCAGGCAGATTCAGCGACAATACGATGATTGGCCAGCATCAGAGTGAGGCCTCAAGATGTCCATCTCAGGTCTTGTTTGTTTTGACATGGACCGTGTCTTGATCGATCACCTCTCAACTTGGCAGTGGGTGTATGACAAACTTGGAATCTCCAACGAGGAAGCATTCAATCTGTATCAACAGGGACTGCTCAATGAATGGGATTGGATCATCCTTGACATAGCTCTGATCCGCTCGGCAGTGACTGGAGAACTGCTGGATGAGGACCTTCGCGGTTGGTTGCATGATTGTCCAAGAATGGAGGGTTGGAGAGAATGCATACAGTCTCTTCTTGATGATGGACATGAAGTCGCCATCATCAGCGGGGGAATGCAACACAGCGCTCGTATGATTGCAGCACAATTTCCTTCTTCCTCGAAATGGAGAAGAAGATGGGGGGGAATCGACCGAAACACTGCAGCAGGTATAGGTGGTTTTGATACGCGTCTGCATATATTCTGCAATGGATGGACAAGTACACCGGAAGGTCGAATCATGGAGACGGGAAGATATCAGGTGCAGATGCATGCAAAAGGTTGCATCGTCAAGATGTTACAACGCCGGTTGGGAATCGCCAAGCAGCAGACTGCCTCGGTTGGAGACTCGGCTGGTGATATCGACATGTTTCACGAAAGTGGCTTTTCAGTGACCTTCAATCCATGGGACGAGAGGCCTCAAGAACATTCTACATTGACAATAGAGGAAAAGAATCTGAACATTGTGTTGTCTGAGATTCGACGCTACTTCAGGGAGTGACCCGGCGGCTGTCTCTAGGGAATGGGATCACTTCACGGATATGTTCAGCTCCAGCCAGCCATGAAACCACTCTGTCGACTCCGAGTCCAAAGCCCCCGTGTGGAACTCCGCCATATCGGCGAACATCGATGTAGAATTCGT
>CALCOQ010000236.1 GCA_937897005.1 uncultured euryarchaeote | reverse complement strand
GATAATGCAACCACATTCACATTTGCTGATGTCACTAATTTTGATTTGAGCAAGGCCCACATCCAGAATCAGAATTCGGCATGGGGTGTTCAGGTCCAGCAAGGAGAGTTGGTGCGTTTCAGAACCATGGCCAAAGGTAATCAGGTTGGAGATGCATATGTGATGGTCAGAGATGCTATTGGCAATGAATTGTACAATGTGACCACAGATGATTATGGCTATACTCCTCATTTCACCTTACCAAGTAATTTCCACATAGACACTAACTGGAACCATCTTGCCAATGATCCGGGTGAGGATTCATGCAATGATGGCATAGACAATGATGGAGATGCCACGATGGATTCTGAGGACAGTGATTGTAGCACCAGTCGCGAGTATTCGACATATTCTGTCTGGGGCTACAAATTTGAGAAGGGAATGGCAGAATATTCCTTCCAGTTGACTACTGCAGTAGATGATGTTCTTACACTTCAGAATCGTGATCCCAGTATCACAGTCAGTCAGCAGGATAGTCATTCATTCAAGAGAACCATCGAATTGAGTGGTACCGCTTGGGATGGAACTGCAGGTCCATATTTCAATGACTGGGATGCGCAATGGTCGCAACAAGGAGTCGTTAAACAGATTCAGATCAAACCTCCTGGAGTTCTTGATTGGGATGATGCATATCTAGGAACAGATGAGTCAGGTTCTGGCGGTGAGGTATCGAAAGCGAATCATCCATTCAATTCCTGGTCTTTCATTTGGGATATGGGCAATGATGCTGAGGGAGATTATACCTTTGAGATCCGTGCCTTCGATGGTTTGGATTACAGCCCAACGGTCACACGTGTATACAAATTGAACACTGTGGCTCCAACTCTGTATGTCGATTCACCTGCTGATCATTCAGTCCATGATTCTGGAAAGGTGATATTCCAAGGTAGAGCAAGTGATCCATACAATGGAATTCAGGGTTCAGATATCGACAAGATATGGTTTGATATTGACGGCCCTAATGATTATCAGGCAACCACCAGTACTTCTGGCGGAACACAATGGTCATGGGAATGGGACTTTTCACCATTGGTATCTGGAGATTATAATTTCACGATATGGGCTTCAGACTCTGATTTCTGCAAGGGTTCGGTAGGTGAGTGTAACGCACGCACCCTGACTCTTGATATAGAGAATGAGAATGAGATCCCCATCGTTCAGATTTCAGAGCCATATAATACTGAAAGGATATCTGCCAATGCCACTACCTTGATTCAGGGATATGCTACGGACTTTGATGGACAAGTCACCAAGATAGAATTTGAGATAACCAATCAGGACGGCCTCATTGAGCAGAATGGACCACAGACATTGACGATGGGTGATATTCTGGCGAATGGTGCTTGGGCAACATATTGGGATACCTCGAATCTACTTCACGACCGTCAATATACCCTGACAGTCAAAGCATTTGATGGCTATGACTACTCAATTCCGGCAGTGGTTTCCATCACCATTGATAATCCACCGGATGAAGGAAATTCACCGCCAATCTTCAATTCTTCAGGATGGGACGAAGTGATCACGATATTCTGTGATGAAGGTTCTGATTCCCTCGACCAATGTGGTGGTGGTGCTTCTATCAACCTGACCAAGTACTTCTCGGACCCAGACCAAGTGTTGACAGGTGGAAACTTCATTGTCATCAACAGCCCGGACCCGCAGGTCAATGACAATCATCATGAGATAGTCATTCACATCTCTGAAGATGGAATCGCTTCATTCGATCCAATCGATATGAGGGGCGATTACCCCGATGCTATCGAGATGTGGTCTCTTTCTGCAGTGCAGTTCCAATGCATTGACGATTCAGATTCAAAGGTGAGTTCAATATTAGTCTCATTCTTGGTTGAATCTGCATCTTTCACCTACCAGCGCGAAGGCGAAGGAGATGTTTCTGAAGACGGGGTTGTGATTTTCACCGGTGAAGGTAGACCCGGCGCCAAGGTCGTCGCCAGACTTGTGGATGGAGAGCGTTCGATAGGAATCACATATGTTGGTGAGAATGGACTCTGGAGCATGGAGATAAGTGGCAAGGAGTTCAACAATATCGGTAGCCATGATATCATTTTCGAATATGCTGGAAAGGAGTCAGAACCGTTGTCAGTCCATGTTGGTTCGGGAGATGAGGGATTGCCAACATGGATATGGATGGCGTTTGGAGTCGTTGCCGTTGTTCTTCTCGGTGGTCTATTCGTTTTCTTCTTTGTCGAGTTCGAGGATTTTGATGATGAGGAGGCGCTTGATGTGACCTCTGAGGTAGAAGCGGATCCATATGCTTGGGCAAAGCAATCGCAGCCGCAACAACAAGCAGCACCGGTGGATCCAACTCCAGCACCGCAACCAGTCGCCTCTTCACAATATCCGGGTTGGATGTGGGATGCTCAGACCAATCAGTGGGTTCCAGATCCAAATCACCCTCAGCAATGAGTGGAGATTCGGTAGGGGTATTTCTGGTTATTTAGGAGTTGGATAATATGGCTCATCCAAAACCTGGAGTTCAAGAGAGGATACTGTTGCATTTGAGGGATTATTCCGATTATTCAGATGAGGTAGAAGTCCCATTTGCTCTTTCGCAGATGGGGATTGCGAATGCTGTTGCAATCGCTCGCTCAAATGTTCCAAGAGCGATTGCTGGATTGAAGGATCAGGGCCTTCTCATCGAGAGACAGGCACACGTTTCCGGTGTCAGTCGAAAACGCAAGGCGTATTTCCTGACCGAGCCAGGTATTTCACTTGCAGAGGAGACATGGGGTAGATTACGGAATTTTGCATTTCGATGCATTGTCTCAGATGGGAAAACAGTATCCACCACTCTAGGTGAAACACAGGAGGTTCTACCATTCACAATGCGTCCAGTGGATGTGATTCGTTATCTTGATGATAATGGCGTTATGGATGCTCGCGCTCTCTCTGAAGATCTGATCGAGAGGGATCTGTCCAAACATGTGGAGAAGCAATTGGTCTCTTCACTGGCAGATCTGCCGAGATTGAGGCACTTTTACGGTCGAACTGCTGAATTGGAGATGATGGCCGAACTGCTTGAGGCAAAGGATGATCCAAGCAGGGCTGTAAGAACGATTCACGTTGCTGGGATTGCTGGAATCGGTAAGACCACGGTCGCATCAAAATTGATCGAGCGTTTCATGCACCGTCGAAATCTCTTGTATCATCGTTGTCAGGATTGGGAAAGTGCCCTCGGATTCCTTGAGGCAGCAGCAGACTGGTTGGCGAATATCGGTGATGAGATGCTGGCGGATTATCTTGCTGCAACACCGGTACCTAGGGCCAATGATGCTTCTCGAATACTCGCAGATGCCCTCAGTGTCGCCCCTTGTTTGATAGTCATAGATGATTATCACAAGGTCAGTGATAAAGCACTGCACCAGACCATTCAGGCTCTTGCATTGAGCATTCCAAAAATAGAACAGGAAGTGGGATTGGTATTGTTCTCGCGTTCACACAGGGTGGCCATCCCTTCCACGGATGCAGAGGGCAACATCATCAGCATGCCAATGGTTCTAGGCGGTTTGGATATCGAAGCATCAAGAAATCTATTGCCTGCTTTTGAGGATATTGAGAAACAGCAATTCATGTTCATCCATTCTTTGGCAAGAGGGCATCCGCTGGTTCTGGAATTGATCAATAGAGGGGCACCTGCAACAGCATTCCACGAAACTCTGGAGAATTACATAGCAGTTGAGATTTTCAACAAGTTATCCGCTGAGCAGAAGAGATTGCTCAGTGCTCTTGCCATTTTCAGAGAACCAGTTCCGTTAGAGGCCTTGGTGGCTCAGGAACTCGATACCGATGAGCTGGATGCATTGGTGGAGCAAGGGTTGGCACGACATGCAGATGCTGAAACATATGACGTGCATGATCTAGTGCGAGAATTCCTTCTGAATGGAATTGATGAGGGCACTGCAGAGACCCTCCATGGTCATGCAGCCTCTTGGTATTCCAACAAGTTGACCTCGGCAGAACCAAAGATTGAGTATCTGCATCATTTGATCAAGTGCGATAAGGCCGAACAGGCCTCCAAGATGGTATCAGAATATGGTGGACAATTGGTTCGTGATGGAAGGATGGAGTTGCTGGCAATTCTGGAGGAGATGGATGTACAGGGAGCAGATTCAGATGAATGCCATGTCATCATGCTACGTGGTGACATCTTGACTCTACAGGGACGCTTTGATGAAGCGCAGGGAATCTTTGAGATTGCTCTCAGGAATGCCAAGAGGATCAAGGAATCCGGAATTGAAGCCTCGGTCCTTGCCAGCCTTGCAGATATTTCACTCAAAAGAGGTGACCAAGAGAATTCATTGAAACTTCATCGTCAGGCTCTTGAGATATTCGTCTCCATTGAAGATGCTGTGGGAGCAGCGAGAACCTACAACAACATGGGTTACATTTTCCGAAGACGGGGAGAGACATCTCTTGCCAAAGAGGCCTATGAGAATGTTGAGGAGATTCTGAAGATGGAGAAAGACGACGAATTGTTGCATTCACGCATTCTGTTGGCACGTTCATGGCTTGAGATGGGAGAGGTGGAGAAAGCAAGAACACATGCGTTGAAGTCCCACGAAGAGACGATCAAGCATCCCGACAGGTCGCTTCATGCAAGAGCGCGAGCAGTGCTCGGTAGATTTTATGCCAAGACAGGAGATGCAGACCTTGCTTTACATCACTATTCAGATGCCCTTGAACAGATGGGCCAGGAAGGAGATCCCGTCGCTCTCGTTGAGACCACCCTTCTTCTCGGAGAAGTATTGGAAGATTCAGGTAAGATGGAAGAGGCCCTTGAGAGGTATCGAGAAGGTCTGATGATTGCCGAGGGCAATGATCTGCGGATGCAGATGGGGGAATTACTGGCCCGTCTTGGTGGTGCAGCGCCTGACCGTGCTCGTAGAATGGAGTATCTGCAGAGGGCATTGACCGTGTTCAGGGAACTTGGTGCTGAAGGACGAATGCGAGAGGTGCAATCGATGGTTCATCAGGCAATAATGGGGCGCTGATCAGGTATCTGGAGCCTTCAATGAGATGCTCGTCACTCCTTCATGATAAACTACCCAGACGATATTTCCCTTTCCAAGATTGACTTCACCTTCATGAGTAGCAGCAGATGCTGCTGAGATGCTGACAGCATCGGAATATTTCCCATGAGCGTCGATCAGATTCAATTCGCTATCATCGAGAACGAGAGTCAGTTGTCCAGCATCGGTCTGCACCGCCTGAAGTTTCACCGGTTCAGCGTAGAGAATCGAAGAATCGATACGACTGGCAGCATCAGCCCTTTCCACGGCTGAGGCCACATCTCGGAGGTTGTTCTGGAGGACCTGTTCATTCCATCTGTTTCTGGTTGAGTTCTCAATATCCCAGGCCCAGACACTGAACATGCTCAATAGGAGGACGCCGAGGAGGAAAGTGAAGACATAGCCAAGTTCAGTGGCAGCAGCAGAATCATCATCCTTCAGTAATTCAGATCTTGGCACCATCTCACCTCCTAAATTCCATCAAGTGTGCAGGATACCAATGATACCTGCAGGCTGAATTGAATGCTCTCTCCTTGTGCATGGAATATCGTCTCTGAACTATCCATGCTCGGATTGGGTACCCAGCCCTTGTAATCGTTCAACATATCTAGTCTCAATGGGGCAGCAGTCCAGTCTTCCGAATATCTGAGATCTTTAGAAACGCTTGCCGCTATTGCGGTTCCATATGGCCCATCCCATCCTCTTCTCACCTCATGGGCCGAGGCACTGGTAAGAGAAATTCTTTGCAGTAGTTCAAGTTCAACATCGAATTTTCCCACTCCCTTCTCGCTACTCAGTGAGGGAGTCATCAATGGGATTGTCAGAGCAAATCGAGGTCCCGGTCCAGAGCGGTCGATTGGGTTCTTGAGGATCGATGGCTCGACTTCAGGATGGTTTGTCACCACCGCACCTGCTCGCATTGCGACTTCAAGTCCCTTGATCGAACTTGAGAATGTATAGGTCAATCTTGGAGCGTGTATCGCCCAGGCTGTGGACAGGGTTGCAAGATTCTCTTCTCCTTGACTCCCCAGCACGTTGATCTCAATGGAAGCTGGATGCGTCCCGTCATTCCATGCCAATTCAGCCTCGGTATTTGTTCCAGTATCCAATTCTTCCCAAGGTAGAACGGTTGTGATCCACCCACTTGCTCTGATTCCAATCAATCTGCACCGTTGCTCTCCGTCGTGAGGAATTGACAACATCCCAACATCACCCATCTCAACAACTACTCTGAGGCCATCTTCCTCATCATCTACTGATAGGTTCACCGCAGAACCAAGGTTTGTCAGGCTGGTGATGCTGTTGGAGTGACTTGAGGTTCGGGTGATGTTCTCTGAGTGGTCGCTCCATCTGCTTACCACTCCAGCCACTTGGGCGTGAAACACTGTGCTGTGATTCGAGACTTCCATGTAATATGAGTGGCCACTGGTCGCTCCAGTATCATTGGCAGGAATGATATCGAGCCCGGTTCGTTCGGCACCGTCAGCCAAGGAACCACCGCTCCAGATGATGTTGATTGGGTCTTCTGCTTTCAGTTCCGGACTTACAGTTCCTTGTGGCGGCCACGATGTCACTGCGGTAGTACCTGCAGCAACCGAGGTGGCTCCAGTTCCCCAGCGAACCGTCACTGCACTCTGGGAGGGGTTGTGCATGATCACAGTTCCATCCATCCCGGGTGGTTGGAATGTCTTTGCGAGGAATGAGCCGCTGTTCCCAGGCCAGAAGGTCGAACCCAATGCAGTATCTGTGGTTTGGACAGAATCATGGCTGAACATCAGACGAGCATCAGCACTTGATTGGATGGTAAGTAAAGTATCTTCATCGACATCCCACTCTTGATGCCATGTTGCTCCTTCTTCGTGGAATGCAGCAAACTCAACCGTCATTGCAGAACCTTCCTGTTCACTCGTTCGCCAGTCAATATCCATGCTCTGTCTGGAAACCATGGTGACTTCATTGTGCCCTGCGAGGAGTGGAATTCTCCAAGCACGCCCTTCACCCGTGGCTGGATTACTGGATTGTGGTTGCATAATGGTTGTGCCACCATCGCCCTTCAGCAACAACACTTGGGCTGGAGAATCCAATGAAAGCCAGCTCTCATCCACTCCAGAGGTCTGGGTGCTCCATATCTCATGGTCAGCAATGGTGGCCATGGTTTCTTCTCCTTCCGCTTGGTAAGTGATACTCATAGGCCCTTGACTCTGGGCAAGTCCTGAATCTGGAGACACAACCAGTCTTCCTTCAATTGCAGGGATTCGATAATGGCTGTCAATAGTGGAACCTAAGCGCATATCATCGAAGCAGATAACGCCTACTTCGCCAGTAGGATGTCGCACATCTATCCTTCTGTCAAGGTCGAGTGCATCGTTGAGACGAAGTGAGGAACCTTCGAGCCAGGATGCCGAGATCCAGACCCCGCCGTGGATGTTCTGCCAATTGAATTTCCCTTCAATGCCATGCAAGGTTGCATCACTATGGTCTCCGGGCATTCCAGTTGCTGAGAGTTGGTCAACCTCAACAGAAAGGTCAAACATCTGTGAAGCCATATCACTTCTTTCAATCGAACCTTGCAACTCGTTGATCACCGGTATCATGGTCGCCATCATTACCCCTATGATGGACAGCACTCCAGCGAACAACAGTACGGTTCCTATCGCCGCAGAGACTGCCTCTTCATCTCGGTGAATGAAAGCGCAGGTCTGCTTCATCGACTCACCTCCACCTGTTGTAGTCCGACTTCTAGAATGAAATGGTCACTGGGCAATACGGTCAGCCCATCGGCGCCCGATTGCCTTTGATAGGGGGCGATTCCATCGTAGTCCTCGATACTGTCGGTGGCGACGTGGATCTCATATCCCTTGGTCCAATGGTGAGTGTATTGAGGATCGATGATATCATGCAACAGATTGCTCATCGTGAAACGGAAGTTCCAAACCTGCCCATCAAAGAGTTCGTTGGCACCATGTGATTTCAACTCCATAACAGGAGAACCACCGTCAGGTAATGCTTCTCCAGCGATGAGGTCGGTGATGATCATCGAGAGGCGTGGCGTGCCATCAGGCAACTCATCGAATTCAATTGTTGGAAATTCCTTGATCGACCATGGAATTCCGGGGCGCCTTTCAATCGTCGCTCCGTTTATCATCGCCAGTTGTAGTCTCCCCGTGTTCATCTCTGTGTTCAATTCAATGCCGCTTATCGATAGTTTCACCATCCGATGAAGAACCACACCTTCCGCATCGATAGCCTCGAAAATAGCGACATCGCTCAGGGAATCACTCAGGTTGAAGGTCTGTTGCTGGTTGCTGTTCGTCATTGTCCAGACCGCAACACTTCCATCTTCCTCGGTCAGCCTCAGGGTTGAGCATGTTGCATTCTGACATTCAATCTCCACCTGTGAATTCGAGACCGTCATTTGCACTCTCTCTTCATCAGTCAGGTCGGCTTGAAGGCTCCAATCTTCGATATTCTCGGCCATCAGCATTCTGATACCACTCATGTCCAGACTTGTTTTGGAACCAGTTCCATCCGGCGCTGCCCCAATGACTTCTATGCGGTCGGCAATCTGTTCTGAGACAATGAAAGTCGTGGCCCAATCTCGCTGGTCTTCAAAATCGGAGAGGTATGGTGCGATAAGCACCACTACTCCTGACATGACCGTTATCAACATGGCTAGCAGCATGACGACTCCGATGATTTCGCTGACCGCCTTGCGGTCTGACTTCAACGCGGCCGTCGCAGCCTCGTTCCTACGTACGTGTGCGCCATGCACGCCGCGGCTATGCCGCGGCGCCGTACATATGGGTATCCCAATCAAAGTGGCCGTAAGGGCCACATCAGCCCCACTG
>CALCOQ010000235.1 GCA_937897005.1 uncultured euryarchaeote | reverse complement strand
ATGGCGTAGGCCAGTTGAATCTCACAGCGCTTGGCCAGACCTGCAGCAACAACATGCTTTGCAGCCCAGCGTGAGGCATATGCAGCCGAGCGGTCAACCTTACTGGGGTCCTTGCCACTGAATGCTCCACCGCCATGACGGCCCATGCCGCCATATGTATCAACGATGATCTTTCGACCGGTGAGTCCTGCATCGGCATGTGGTCCTCCTTTTTCGAATCGACCTGTTCCATTGACTATGATGTTGGTGTTTGCATCCATCAATTCAGCGGGGATGACTTTGTTGATTATCTTCTCAGTCACCTCATCTTGGATGAATTGTTGTTCTCCAGATTCATCGCCTCCAAAGTTTCCTCTCAGGTCATCGTGCTGGATGGCAATGACCACAGTCTCCACCCTCGTTGGAACCCCTTCAGATGCATACTCAATGGTGACTTGACTCTTGGCGTCAGGTCTTGCCCATTCGAGGGTTCCATCTAATCCGGCTTCGCTGAGGGCGAGGGTCAATTGTTGACTGAGGAGGGCAGGAAGTGGCATGAAGTGGCCTTTCAAAGAACTCCAAGACTCGCTTTCATCTGTGGCGTATCCGAACATCATTCCTTGGTCGCCTGCTCCCTGTGCACTGAACATTCCCTCTCCTTCGGTAACTCCTTGAGATATATCTCCAGATTGTTGACTGACCAGTATCTGGACGTTACAACTGATTGAATCATCTGCAGCCATCCCGTAGTCGTGACTGATGTATCCAATTTCAGCAGCTGTCCTACGAGCAATGCCTTCGTAATCGATGACATGCTCTCCATGAACAGTGATCTCCCCACCAACAACGATGTATGAACCATCATCCATTCCCTTGACGAAGGTCTCTACAGCGACCCTTGCTCGGGGATCGACACTGATACATGCATCTAGGATAGCATCAGAAATATTGTCACACACTTTGTCTGGATGCCCAGCCGCAACTGATTCTGAGGTAAATAGATGGGTAGTACTCATGGGCTGGCCGACTTAGAGTTTCTTTTTGAATGAGTCGGCGGTGATAGCACACACAGACATCACTTGAGTTCATTCAGTAATGGCGTGATTGCAGCCGTGTTGTTCATGCTGAACAGATGCAGACAAGGAACTCCATGTGCAATCAATTCCTTGGCCTGCTTGATGGAATGTTCAATTCCGACCTGCATTGCTGCAGCATTGTCTTCACAGGCAAGGATTTCTTCTTTCAATTGTTGTGGAATATTGATGTGGAAGATCTCTGGCAGAACCTCTATCTGTCTTTTTGTGGTGAGAATCTTGATGCCTGGAATGATTGGCACTGAGATTCCTGCAGCGCGACATCTTTTCTCAAAGGAAAAGAAGTCCTCATTGTTGAAGAACATCTGAGTGATTATGAATGATGCTCCAGCATCCACTTTGTTCTTCAGGTTCTGGATATCCATGTCCGGGTCTGCACATTCTTTGTGTTTCTCAGGATATCCTGCAACACCTACCGTGAAGGTGGTGGGTTTGGGCTCCTTGATGTCCTCCATGTAATCGCCATCATTCAAGCGACCAACCTGAGCAACGAGGTCGGATGCATATCTATGTCCATCACGGTGTGGAGTGAAAGAATCATCACCTTTGCGCGGGTCTCCTCTCAATGCCAAGATGGTGTTGAGTCCAAGATAATCGAGATCAACCAAGAAATCCTCTGATTCATAGGTCGAGAATCCCCCACAGATGACATGGGGAATAACCTCAAGCCCATATTGGAATTTCAACATTGCACATACTCCGATGGTGCCGGGTTTCTTGCGGTTCCATATCCGTGTATCATTTTCTTCAATCTTGTATGCCTGGTGGTATGTCACGCTGATGAATGCAGGCCTCCATCCCCCCAAAGATTCGATGAATGAATGAATGGCATCAAGTCCCACACCACGATTAGGTGGTAGTATCTCAAGTGAGATTGGAGTCCTGTCTCCTACCCTCTCAAGGAAGGGGAGTTCGCTCGCCATACTGTTGTCACCCTCCTGTCATGGATAATATGTACTGTACATCAAGTGTTTTGGAAGCGGTTATGATTTCTTGGTGATGATGGTCAACAGGTCACCATCCTTCAGCAGATGCCCCAATCCTACTCTCTGCCAATTGAATTTTGCTGAAGGTCCTTTCACTCTGGCGAACCTGAATTTACGCACGAAGTCTCGATGT
>CALCOQ010000234.1 GCA_937897005.1 uncultured euryarchaeote | reverse complement strand
TGATGGTTGATGTCAAAGCAGATGAGAACAGGATGGTCGGTCAAAGTGAAAGTCGTGGAATGACTCTTGGAGATTTCCTTGATGATTGAGGTCTCAAAATGACTGACGTAGCGGTCCATGCCATTTGGCTTGCACAGGATGATAAGACTAAGAACACAGCTGTTAAACTTTCAAAGAGAGGATTATTGATTCTCCATGAACGAATCTCTAGATTACCAAGAAGAGGAATCATACTGGATCCTTTATGTGGGAAGGTGGTTGGACCTGAAGACAGGGAGTTGATTGCAAGTGGCGGAGCATTGGTCGGCCTAGATTGTAGTTGGGCACAGATTGAGAGGAGTGTTGAACTTGTCAACAAGAGAACCAAGTTGCAATCCAGAATGCTACCGTTGTTGCTGGCTGCCAATCCAGTTAACTGGGGCAAACCTGGGAAATTGACCACCGCAGAAGCACTTGCTGCTGCAATGTGGATACTAGGGCACAAGGAGCAAGCACGAGAAATACTTGCCTCGTTCTCATGGGGAGAGCAGTTTCTTAATCTGAACATGGAGCCATTAGAAGCATATTCCTCGGCTGAAACCAGTAAAGAATTGGTCCGTATGCAATTGAAATTCTTTGAATTATCAGATGAAGTCACTGCTGCATTGGAGCAGGAATGAGTCGCGCAATCTTCATTTCAATAATTGCACAGCACTGCACATGGCCGGTGCATTGGTGGAGTGCGTACCCAATATCAGCGAAGGTGTGGATCAATCATTGATCAACAGGATTGTCGATGCTGCCCGTGGTGTTAATGGCGCAAGAGTGCTATCAGCAGAAGCAGATGCAGATTACAACAGAACAGTCATCACGATCGCTGGAGAGCCAAAGGCGGTCAGCCAATCTGTTTTCCAGTTGATCGAAGAAGCATGTGCCAGTATAGATATGAAACAGCATTCTGGAAATCATGCTAGATTGGGTGCTGTGGATGTATGCCCATTCGTTCCACTGAGTGGAATCACGATGGAGGAGTGTGCCGATTTGGCTGTTTCTCTAGCCCATCGTGTCAGCAAGGAATTGAACCTTCCAGTATTCTTGTATGGTGCTGCTGCAAATGGTGAAGAAAGACGCAATCACAGCATTCTACGCAGAGGCCAGTACGAAGGCCTTCAGGCTAGAATGAGTCCTGAACAAGATACCATTCATTCACCCGTTACCCGTTTACCCGACCATGGGCCAACAACCTGGTCAGAAGACGTTGCAAGAACCGGAGCCATCATCATTGGCGCAAGAGATATTCTGGTTGCATACAATGTCAACCTCGATGAATCGGATGCCGCAGTCAGTACCATCATTGGCAAAGTGATTCGGCAATCCGGACCCATCATCAAGAATGAATCTGGTGAGCGGTTATCGATATCTGGCATGTTGCCTAGAGTCCAGGGGATGGGTTTTCCGCTTGAAGAGCATGGAATTTCACAGGTATCAATGAATCTTCAAGATATTTCAGTGACTCCAATACATGTTGCTTATGAGACGATAAAGTGGATTGCTGATAGCCATGGAATCAAGGTGACGGGAAGTGAACTTGTTGGACTTGCACCACTGAAAGCATTCACTGAGGCCGGAAAATGGTATGATCCTGAAGCCAGTGAAGACTCAGAATTGATCTCTGCAGCGGTCAAAGGAATGGGGCTTAACGACATCTCACCATTCGTGGCAGAGGAAAGAATCATTGAGATGGCACTCAGAGGAGGTGAATGAATGCATAGTGATGATGAATGGGCGGAGATGAGTCTCAGAGATTTCCAGACAGCATTGGCAAGTTCATCACCCACCCCTGGTGGCGGAACTGCGGCAGCAGTATCGCTTGGCCAAGCTGCTGCATTGACTTGTATGGTGGCTGATCTGACGATTGGCAAGGAAAAGTGGAGTGCTGGTTGGACCGATGCTGAAAAGGCACAGGAAGTTGCAATCTCGATGTTCTCCAGAGCGCTTGACCTCGCTACCGATGACAGTCGTGCATTTGATGCTGTGATGATGGCGTACAAATTACCAAAAGGTGACGATGAGGCCATCATGATACGTAATCAGGCGATTGAACAAGCCACATTAGGGGCGGCAGAGATACCATTACAGACTGCAAGACTGGCTTTTTCCTTGCTCAAGACACTCCCTGCACTGGCCAAGACTGGAAATGGAAATGCAGTGACTGACGTGGGTGTAGCAGCATTGCTGTCTTCTGCGGCATGCAAAGGCGCTCTATTCAATGTCGACATCAATCTGACTGGAATGGAAGGTGAAATCGCCAAGGGCTATACGAATGAAGCCTCTGAAATACTTGTGGCATCAAGGCAACTGTCAAGAGAATGCATGGATGCTGTCCGCGCTAGATTGAACTCTTGATCAAAGTGCCCATGTAGTGAAGTATTCGTACATCAGGTATGCTCCAACAAGCAACAAAACCACACCTCCAACCTTCTTGATCAGTCCAGTACTGGCCTTCATTCGATTAACCAATGTATTCTGAGATGCCGCGACCAATACCGTGAATGATACCATCAGTGCTGCGGTGGAGAATGCATAGAGAGTGAAAATGAATGCTGCTCCAAGAAAACTGTATTCCATGCTTGCAAACAGCAGTGCGATGAAGATTGGTGCGGTGCATCCTGCGGAGGCTGCTCCATATCCAACTCCATAACCGAATTGGCCCCACAATCCCTCCCCTTGCAATTCACTATTGAAATTGAAATCCTTGTCCCTCTTCATAATTCGTATCACAGCAGTTACAGGAACCACCACCAATGGAGATATCTTGGCAATCGCCTTGTTACTATTGTCTTTCAATGGACGGCTGAACCAAGAAAAATCATAGTCGATGATCATGATCAGCCCCATCACTAGAATGATGGCAGCAGTTATTGGAATCAACAGTGGCACGTATCCTTTGATCGCTTGACTGAACAACAAAGCGATGAGCGCGATGGCAAGAAACACACTGAGAATACCTGCAGCCGCAGCCAAACCTGCTGGCAATGCCTTACGAATGGTCTTTTCAGAGATTCCACCATCAACATCACTCTTGCGAGCAAGATAGAATGAGACATATCCTGGGAGTAATGGAAAACTGCATGGTGAAAAGAAAGAGAGGACTCCAGCCCCAATTGCCATGAAGAATATGGAATTCTGCTTCAAGTTCACCACACTTGCGGAACCACTCTTGGCAGCATCGATGGCAGCATCAACGTCTTCCTTGGGAATACTGCTGCTCTGTTCGTGGAAAATGATTCGGCCTTCACCATCAATCACCAGAACTTTTGGAATCTGCATCGCATCATAATTCTTGAAAACAGTTGAATTGATATCGAGTGCATGTGGCCATTCGTAACCTGAATCCGCTGCATACTGACGTAGGCTCTCCTCTGTATCCTCTACGCTGACAGAAATGATCAGCACGGAGTCATCATCCTTACGTTGTTCATGAATCGGCGTCAAAACATCTTCTGCGATATCCTTGCAAGGTGCACATGTCGATGACATGATATCAAGAACCACTGTCTTACCCCTGAGTTCCTTCAATTCAAATTCCTCACCATCCACCCACTGGGCGGTGAAATCAGGTGCCGTCTCATTTCCTTCTGCTCCGAACATCCCCCAGCCGATGACTGAAATGATGAGTAGCATCGCAATGGACAGGGATAATAATCGCCAATTCTCCCTGCTTCGTGCAACAAGCATATCCCAATTCGTATACTGATGAACTTCTTCAGCATCGAGAATATCGGCATCTGACATCAATAGACCTCATCAGAGAGTGCCAAAATATGACCCAGCATATGGTTGACGAGCCCAGATAGTGAATCCAGAAATACTGAGCAATGCGATGAATATCATCGCCGACCAGAC
>CALCOQ010000233.1 GCA_937897005.1 uncultured euryarchaeote | reverse complement strand
GTTTCAACGATGATGATGGGAATTACATCGGTTGGTATCTCTGCCGTCGTTCCAATACTGAGGAGGTATTGGTGATGAGAACTGAGGCTGATAGTGAGCAAGCCTTGAGTGACGTGATGGAACAGGTCAAGAATCTGGCTGGGCCGCATATCGACCTGAGCAAGTTGTTTGAAGCCTTGTGAAGGAATATTGATTCAGGCTTCAGGCGGTGGAGCGGGCTCGAATTCAACCACAAAATATGTGATGGTCCAAGTGATATCAACATCCTCATCACCATCTTGGAACAAAGGATTCACACCTGATGCGACATCCATGTTCACCGTTGCTTTCCACTCTCCTCGGGACTCATCTCCATCATCGTATTCGGCTCTGATATCATCCATGCTTTTCCCTTCGGCGATATAATCTAAACCTGTATAATTTGATACGATTTCCCAGAAGAACACGACACCTCCGCCGCCTTGGCCCCCACAATTGGATTCGCCACTCTGCTCTTCTTGAGTTCCACTGACGCCAGAAGTATCAGAATCCACCATGATGCTGTCTCTAGCATTACCTTGACCTGGCCCATCATCGTTGTCATCGCAGATGAAAGTCGCTTCAACAGAGGCGATTTCAACACTGGTATCGAAATTCCCCATGAATATTGAATCATGCTGAGAATTATCTCCCATATTCACAGACTCTTCAAACGTCTCCTGGGTCTGGTTGAAACTGACTATCCAATCACCTGGAGTGGATGATGCCCCAGCACCCGCAGACCCTTCATCATCAGCCATGATTGCAAAGTATCCCGGGAAAGCGATGGCGAAAACGATGATGCACACCAGATTGGTCATGAAGACCGGATTTGAGGTGTACTCCTCGAAGCCCATGGAGTGGCGACAAGGCTCCGGCATCAAAGTCTTGTGGCGTATTGTTTTCTACTCTTCTTCAAAAAATGAAGTTTGAGTATGGAATTCCAAAGGTGGCCAAGGTCCTAGGTCTTCCTCAGATTGTGGCCATTGGCCCTTGCCTGTCGGCACTCCGAGAGAGGTGAAGGTGCGCTTTGCCCGACGATAGGTGGGCAATAGATACCCGAGACGGCTTCTTTCAGAGAATGTCCAATTGAAAGGAGCCCGCGGAAGATGTGCCGTCCAATGTCTGACCAGATAATGGAAATCCTGAGGTGCAATCTGTCTTGGAACTCTCCATTCCACCTTGTGAATCGCTCCAGAACTTCCTTCAACATGAGACCAGGTCGTCATATGAAGACCTTGCATAGGTCCACTCTTGAGCACAAGTCCAAGAGTTCTGGCAGAACTCGTCAATGGCATGATGATGGCGAACCTATCGACAAGACGGCTGCCTTCGATCCTCTCTATTTCCCAACCTGCCTCTTGAGCCAGTTCACGCAACGCTCTGATTTGAGCACCAGGATTCACACAGGTCGATATCTCAAGAACGCCGCGCCGCTTGTTCTTGGCCACAAACAGAGCAGGCATCGCCTACACATAAGACTTCAACTGGCATAGCCAGTTGAATCAAGTCCGTAGATCTTCTGAGTTGCCAGTTGAATCAAGTCCGTAGAACTTCTGCATGGCCAATTAATCAAGTCCGTAGACTATCTTCTGCGTAGTCACCTGAGTATGACTGAGACTGCTGACAAAGCAGCTGAAAAGCCGTGTTCCTTTTGCATTGATCAACCGAACAACGAGCCGAGTCCTTCGAAACCAGCGCCAGCGTCCTCTTCCTCTTCCTCTGCAGGAGCCTCCTCAGCGGGGGCATCCGAAGCAGCGGCAGCGGGAGCGGCGGCAGCAGCTGGAGCAGCGACAGCGGTGGTCATCGCATCAGCGATGTCAACGCCATCGAGGGAAGCGACAAGGGCCTTTACTCGACCAGCGTCAGCTTCAACACCTGCGGCCTTCAATATGGCTTTCACAGATTTCTCTTCAATGTCTTTCTCAGCAGTGTGCAGCAACATAGCAGCGTATACGTACTCCATTCATTTCACCTCATTATTTATGTTTTTTTTCAGCCGAACAAGTCGCCAAGTCCATCGAACTCAGCTTCCTCCTCTTCCTCCTCTTCCTCGGCCGCCTCGGCAGGGGCTTCCTCGGTCGTCTCTGAAACAGCAGTGGCAGTTGTCGCTGCTTCGGCTGCTGCTCCAAGCATGGAGCGCAGCTCATCATCCAGAGCTTCGGAGTCGAGTTTTCCTGCAACACCGATCGCACCGGTGTGTGCACGTGATATCAGCAAAGGTAGAGTCTTGCTGTTTGTGATTCCTGCTTCGATAGCGACACTGAGAGCCTCGCTACTTGCCTTACTGAGCAGAGTTGGAATCGTCTGTGTGGTGAACCACCTGATATTACAGGCCAGATTGAATGCACCAGCGATAGTACCGATGACATCCTTCTCGAACTGCTCGATATCGATATCGAGGACCTTGGGGTTGAATACGGTTCCATCTTCAAGAGTCCCACAGAGTTTGAGCCCTGTGACGATTGGATTCACACCAATCTTGGAAAGCAACATACCGAGGTCACCCTCGAACACTTCACCTTCCTTGAGCACAGTGACCGTCTTCTGGATGTGAACACTACCAGCCATTATCTTTGCAGGGATGTTGACTGAATTCAATTCTCCAACAACTGGCCCTGGTGCCATACCAGTATCATGCTTCTCAACCACGATATCATGTGGTGCAACGTCTCCTGGTTTGGCTGCTCTTCCAGCCTCTGTCTTCCTCAGTTCACTGAACAACTCGAAACTGTTCATTTTCTTGGTCATGACCAGTGCTGGCTGAACCGCTCCATCAAACAAAGAGTCGAGATCGCTCTCATCAAGTCCAACTTCATTCCAAGCACGGCGCATCAATTGCTTCTTCGCCACCTGAATGCCCATGCCGGCACGGAGATTCTCTCGCATCCCTAACATTGCATTGGCAGGAACGCCATGAATATCGATGACCGCTATTGTTCCCTCACCCTCAAGCAAGGACTTGAGGTCAGCAACTGCGTCCTTCTTCCATGGGGAGACCTTTGGTATCAGAAGATCACCTCCACCTTGTGTGATGGCCCCATTGTCGTCTTGACGTACAATGAACGAATGTTTCCTGCACCACGCTCTAATTTGTTGGTGACACGGGTCCAGACCGTCATCGCATTCTCAATCAATTCATCCGTGGACAGTGAAAGAGTTCCGATCGAAGCATGGAATGTCACTCTATCCCTGCTTCGAACGACAACTGTACTCGACAGACCCTTGGCAATCATTCCAGGATCCACATTGGGAGGGACTGGACGAGGCATCTTTCCTCTAGGACCAAGGACTACACCGAGATATCTTCCAATCAGCCCCATATGAGGAACCTCTGAAAGGAAGTAGTCATACTTCTTGGCCATCTTCTTGGCCTTCATCTTGTCTCCACCCAATTCCTCGATTTGAGTAGGGTCAATGACTGTGATCCCCGCTTCCTTTGCCTTCAGTGCAGCATCAGCTGAAGCGAACATGGCGATTTGGGTCTCTTTTCCTCGACCTGATGGAAGACGAACCTCTTCCTGAATACGGTTGGCAGGGTTCTTCAGGTCGACATCGCGTATCGTGAATGACATGTCGATAGTCTCAACGAATGACCTCTTAGGAGCAGCCTCGACGGCGGCTTGGATTGCTTGGCTGATATTTTTCTGCATGATGTATCACCTCTGCGGTCTGCGAGGCGGCACAGCCACCTCTCCCGCAATTCGTGACGGCTTCAGAAGCGTTCGTCCCAATCTCCTTTGGAGATTACCTCCAATGCCTCCTTTGGCCATAGTCCGTCAACCTTGACACGCATCGAGACACAGGTCCCGATGACCTCCTTTGTCTGAGCCTTCAGGTCAGCACCGGTCAAGTGTCCATCTCCAGCCTTCTGTTTGGCGACCTCGATCGCCTTCTCCAGCGGAAGATCCTCGATGGCTGCTTCCATGCTACCATTGCACTTCTGAACACCAAGAGCCTTGATGATCAACTTTGAAGTCCATGGTTGTGGCATCTGTTTCGCCTCCTTTGTCAACGACGTGGCATTCGGCCGACCAGCATTCCCTATTTAATCGCGCCGCGAAGTACCAATAGAGGCTCATTCCACTCTTTCGATGACTCGAACGTGGTCTCCACGCATGTTGAGGGTCATCGGGATATCTGCTTCAAACAGTTCCATCGATACCTCTTCCTTGGATTCTGCAACACTGACCACACGGGCCTTCTCACCCTTGAATGCGCCACTGATGATCTCGACGATGCAACCAACTTCGATTCCACTGGTGACCGCCTTTGGTTCAAGATATGGGAGAATATCCTTGAGTGGAGCTTCTGCTGAATCGCTTCCTCCCAATACCGCCTTGGCGTTCTTGATAGGGGTCGAGAGCATGACTCCTCG
>CALCOQ010000232.1 GCA_937897005.1 uncultured euryarchaeote | reverse complement strand
GTTCGTTCATCGAGCCTGCTTGAAGATGCCCTCCACCAACCTTTCGCTGGGGTTTATGACACCTTCTTCCTCCCCAATGATCACAGTGAGGATGAGGTCAGAGCAACTCAACTATCAGATGCGATAAAACTGGTTTTTGCCTCTACCTATTCAAAGCGTGCCAAGGCATACGTCGCCGCTACTCCAAACTCAATAGAGGAAGAGAAGATGGCGGTTGTGGTTCAAGAAATGGTGGGTAGTGAACATGATGGACTGTTCTATCCACTGATCTCAGGAGTTGCAAGAAGCAGAAACCACTACCCGGTAGCACCAATGAAATCGGAGGATGGAGTTGCCGCAATCGCTCTTGGACTGGGAGTCACCGTGGCAACTGGAGGGAAATGTCTGAGATTCTCGCCAGTCCATCCAAAGAGAGTACTGCAACTCGCATATACAGGAAGCGCCTTGCATCAGAGCCAGAACTCTTTCTGGGCCCTGAATACTGGATTGAGCGCTAGATTCGAAGGAATGGAATTGATCAAGATGCTCACAGAAAAGAACCTCTCAATTGCAGAACAGCATGGCAGATTGGACACGATCGCCTCAACCTATGTGGCGGCAGATGATAGGCTGTATGATGGAGTGGTCAGAGATGGGCCGCGCGTCCTGACCTTTCACGGTCCATTGAAAAGAGATTCTTTTCCACTGCCTGATATTCTGAAACATGTTCTTTCCACCTGCGAGAAACATCTCTCTTGTCCTGTTGAGATTGAATTCGCAGTTGATGTGGATAATGACAACGAAATCAGAAAGTTTGCATTATTGCAATTGAGACCATTATTATCCATTGGCACTGATATCGATGTTGATATCGGCACCGTGGATCAAGATTCCGTCATCTGTGCCAGCAGTCTATCTCTCGGCTCAGGAATCATTGAAGATATCTATGATGTGGTATATGTTAATCCTCAAGTGATGAATAGAATGAAAACACGCGATATCGTTCCTGACATAGAAAAAGTGAATGCCAGATTGACTCAACAGAATCGACCATACATCTTGATCGGCCCAGGACGTTGGGGTTCCTCCGACCCCAGTCTGGGAATTCCAGTTACATGGAGTCAGATAAGTGGAGCAAAAGCCATTGTCGAGGCTCGGATGGGTGATATCCATGTCGAACCAAGTCAGGGAACCCACTTCTTCCAGAACATCGTCTCTTTCAACGTCGGCTATTTGACGATAACCTCAC
>CALCOQ010000231.1 GCA_937897005.1 uncultured euryarchaeote | reverse complement strand
TTCTCTAGAAGGGCACTCATGCTTCAATGTTTCACCAACAATGAATGGCAAAATGCTATCCTTACTCAACTGCTGTTTCAATGATGATCGATGGCGAACTGAGGGGGCCTCCATACAAGGGTTTCATCAGTGGCCGATGCCTGTCAGTGCTGATGCAGGCAGCACCACACCCTGTGGTAGTTCAACAGCCGGTGAATCCGGTGGCAGAGCACGTGTACATGCTACCTCAGGTGGAAGCCTTGTCACCACCACCCCCCGGAATGGTTCTAGGTAGGTCGAGAAGTCAGTGGTCGACGATCTGGCGAATGCTCGGTCTGGTTCTGGTCACCTTCCTGTTGGTCAACTTGCTAGTTGTGATACCAATGGGTATTGTTGAGAATGCTCCAGACATGTCCTTCATCTCAGCACTCTGTTCCCTACCGGTATTGCTCCTTTTCATCTTCATTCGCAGGCCCAGATTGATCCATGTCATGCTGGCAGAGCCTTCAGAAACAGGCGTCACTGCTCATCCATTGCCCGGTGAGAGAACTCTCACCACTCCGATGAAGACACGTTTCAGACATCACCTGGTCAGGGATTCCACCCTTCTGGACATTCCAGCCACAAAGAACCTGTGGGCCATCTTCTTCGTTGCTATAGCGATATCAGTCACCTTGTTCGTGATGATGCTGGCATCCCCCGATAACTTGTTATTACTTCAATTCGCCATACTTGTCGGCATTCCATGTTGGTTGATCGGCTTCGGTGTACCTGTATTCGCTTGGATGTCCTATTCCACTCGCTCTCTAGGATTGCCCACCCGCCGTCATGAGGCAGAAGCAGCATTGACTGCCGGCTTCGTCTCAACATTACCAGCCCTTATCATCAACAGTGTTCTGTTTCCGATGCTCCTGTTCAGTATCGGGATTGATCAATTATCAACCATTGGTGAATTTCTGATATTGACGATCAGCGCTCCGGTTGGAGAGGAGTTGTGCAAGGCAGGTGCAGTACTCTGCTGCTACCACATGATAGATAGCCCAAGGCGCGGATTCCAGATCGGCTTCACCGTTGGACTCGGTTTCGCCATGTTGGAGAATATTCTCTATATCACCAGCAGCATGTTTGCTGGAGGTTTCGGAGGTTTCGCCTTCACCGCATTCCTGCGCGGCATAGGTTCGATTCCTGGACACGCTGTTTGGACCGGATTATCGGGACTTGGAATAGGATGGCTGTTATCGAAGAAACCACGCTTGGGTGGATTGCTACCCGAGAAGACGAAAGCACAGGATGCAGGTTTCATACTGATGGATTCGAAGACTGGAAGAGTTGTACAAGATGCAACTGGCACGGGTGCAACTACAGCGACAGGAGCCTTGGCGATGTGGGATGTGAACAGATATCTGTCAACGGTTCATCACTCCAAAAGAAAACACTGGAAACTACCTCGCACC
>CALCOQ010000230.1 GCA_937897005.1 uncultured euryarchaeote | reverse complement strand
GCCACGCATCGACAGGAAGCAACATCTCCGGCCACCCCTCTCTCCATCTTTGTAAGCGCTGGGAAGCCAAGATGAAGAATGTGAAAATAACAGCGTTTGAGATGGCCCAACCTACAGGTGTCCACTTCCAAGGGTCGGCGAATCCTTCGATTTGGATGTACAGGGGCCATAGAGGAACAGTTGCCCACTCGCCAGTGTGACTGAGGATATCCACCAATGAATGCGAAGCCCAACACAGTGCGGGCCAGATCGCATATCCTTTGCGACGTAGTAGCCAGACTCCAAAAGCAGCGATCACCAATGAATGGCTGATTTCCCATCCTAGAACCATCCATGGATGGTTGGCACGATATCCATTCCAGTCGGAATGATAAGGGAGCCACAAGAACCTTTCATTCAATGAGCCTACGTGCAGATAGAGTGGAATGTTGGTTAAATCAGGGGCCATAGCCAATAATGCCCCAATCACCACCAATCTTCTACGAGTTCTTTCATTTTCCATTCTCCATAGACAAAATTGTGCAATAATAGCCCCGATAAGAGCATGACTGAGAATGTCCACGCCTACCGCAATGGATATGACAAGAAAAACACACCGCCCCAAATCTGATGGATTCAGCACCCTGAGGCCTGAACATGCAGGCAGATTCTACGGATAGGCGAAATGCCGTTGCGTGGTTGTTGTTTGTGACTCTGATATGGGGAGCGACGTTTGTTTGGATGAAGAAAGCTCTAGACTCTGCATCCACCCATCTTGAGAATTGGCATCTTGTAACAGTTGTAGGTTTCATGATATTCATCAGATTTCTGGTTGCAGCCATATCTTTGCCGATATTCAGCGAAAGAGCGCGAATTGGATTGGTGGACAAGAATGTGTGGAAAGGAGGAACACTCCTTGGATTATTGATGTTTGGTGGCTTCCTGACCCAGATGCTTGCATTGAATGAAATCACACCAGCAGTTTCAGCATTCTTGACCAGTCTATACGTTGTCTTCACCGTACTGATAGGATTGGTATTTCGAAAACACCCACTTACCTTGACTTTGATCATCGGCGTGGGGATGGCGACATTTGGAGCAGGATTCATTGATGGCCCCCCTCATATCACATGGGGGTGGGCTGAATTGCTCACAGTGTTCTGTGCGCTGTTGTTCGCTTTCCATATTTTTGCTACAGATTCAGTCACAAGAAGTACTGACCCATTGGCAGTCACTCAATCCTCCTTCATCGTGGTAGTGTTGGCGTCTCTCATCACTTTGGGAATCGCATTATTCTTTGCTCCAACAAATTCCCCCACTGTGAATGAACTCTGTTCACTATTGACCGAACAAGATATTTTCATCTGGCTCTTTCTTCTTGGATTCTTTGGCTCATTCCTCGCCATCATGTTGTTGAACATGCATCAAAGACATCTTCACCCAGTCCATGCCGCTATCATCTACGCGCTTGAACCAGTGTGGGCAACCATTTACGCGTTGGCGGAGGGATTGAATGAGTTCACTTTCTGGTTGATAGTGGGTGGAGGAATATTGTTGGCTGGTAATTTATTGGTTGAGTCTCAGAAGCGATTTGAAGAGGAATCAGAAGCGGAATAGAGCATTGGCAAGGATGAAGACCATCCTCTTACAGCGAAGGGTATGGGCTTGCCGCGAGGGGCATTCATTGACGTAGTCTCCGCCATTGGAGAAACACCTTTGATCAAACTGAACAAAGTCACTTCACACCTGCAAGGTTCTGAGATATGGGTCAAGTTGGAAAGGTGTAATCCTGGTGGGTCAATCAAAGATCGAATCGGACAGTACATGGTTATGGATGCTGAAGAAAAGGGCTTGTTGAAACCGGGCGGAACTATAATCGAAGCCACCAGCGGAAATACAGGAATTGGCTTAGCCATGGTGGCAGCTCAACGTGGCTACCGATGCATTTTCACGATGCCAGACAAGATGTCTCAAGAAAAAGTAGACTTACTACGAGCCATAGGTGCGGAAGTTCACATCTGTCCCACAGCAGTAGAGAAAGAAGATCCACGTTCTTATTATGAGGTTGCAGCAAGATTAGCACTTGAGATACCAGATGCTTGGTACCCAGATCAATATTCACATCAAGCCAATCCCTTGGCCCACATCAAGACCACCGGTCCTGAAATATGGAGACAATCCGAAGGACGAATCACCCATTTTGTAGCGACAATGGGCACTGGGGGCACTATCACCGGTTGTGGTCGAGCCTTGAACGATTGTGCTGAAGCGGAAGAGAAGAAAGCGCCGTTGATAGTTGGAGTAGATCCGATTGGTTCAATATTGAAACAATATTTTGATCAAGGCACACTTGGTGTTCCCCATACTTACAAGGTCGAAGGATTCGGGGAAGATTTCATCCCATCAGCAACAGATTTCTCCGTCATCGATGAAATCAGACAAGTGAATGATGAGCAGTGTTTCAGAATGACCAGAGAACTTGCGCGAAGAGAGGGATTGTTCTGCGGCGGTTCTTGTGGAGGTGCTCTTCACTCTGCACTTGAAATCGCAGCAGAATGCGATGCTACTGGTCAAGCAGCGATGATAGTGGTGATAATGCCAGATGCAGGGAACCCCTATCTCTCAAAACTCTACAACGATGAATGGCTTCGCGACAATGGGTTTGAGCCTGATGACTGGGGTGAGTGAAGACATGGGAGACATCGGCGAATCGACCCGTTCGGTACATGCGGCTGCAGAACCAGATGAAAAAACAGGGTCAGTCCAGACTCCAATATTCCAGACCTCTACCTATGTACAGAGGGATTTTGCAGATCATACCGGTTATGAGTATTCTCGTACGCAGAACCCAACCCGCGATGCGTTGGAGGAGGCGGTTGCAGTTCTTGAATCTCCGACAGTCAAGGCATTTGGTAGTGCATTTGCCAGCGGAATGGCTGCGATAACCACGGTGACCCAATTGTTGGAATCAGGAAGCCACATCATTGCAGCGTCCGATCTCTATGGTGGAACCGGGCGATACTTCGATGATGTCCTTTCCAAGTTCGGTGTTGAAACGACATACAGCGACCTTGGGCCAGGAGAGTTGGAGGCTTGCACTCAAGAAAACACTAGAATGCTATGGTTGGAAACTCCAACCAACCCCCTTCTCAATATCCATGATATTACCACTCTTTCCGCTCAAGCACATGAAAGAGGCTGGATCGTAGTGGTTGACAACACCTTCGCCAGCCCCGTTCTTCAGCGTCCATTGGAACTTGGCGCAGACATCAGTTGTAGTTCATCCACAAAATATGTATCAGGGCACAGTGATGTGATATCAGGATATGTTGTCACTAGAAGTGAAGAACTCAATGAGAAGATTCGTTTTCTTCAGAATACGATGGGAGCCGTCCCCTCCCCCCTCGATTGTTTTTTGAATCTCAGGGGAATACGTACACTCGGAATCCGGATGGAAAGACATTGTGACAACGCGGAATATATCGTAGAAAGGCTGGCAACACATCCCAAAGTGACCAGACTCCTGTACCCTGGACTCAAGACCCATCCTGGGCACGATGTAGCAGCATCGCAGATGCGCCGGTTTGGTGGGATGATATCGCTTGAAATAGAAGGGGGCGAGGCGGGCGCTCGTCGTTTTGCCAAAGCAAGCAGATTATTTGCCATCGCAGAGAGTCTTGGCAGTGTGGAGAGCCTTGTCAACCATCCTTGGTCGATGACCCATGCCGCCACACCTGAAGAGCGTCGGCTGGAGGTTGGAGTGACTCCCGGACTTATTCGGCTATCAGTGGGAATAGAGGATGCTGAAGATCTGTGGGATGATATCAATCAAGCCCTCGCCGCCTCATCTTGAGGGCAGCGGTTCCTGCTCCCCGCTGGCCTTTCTGAATTTCTCCATCGCCTCAGAATAAGCCTGAATCGAAGAAGCTTCATCGTCAATTTCATCCCCTATCAGAGATTCTGTTGCAGCCCAGAGTTCGGAAACGGAGCGGGCCCATTCGCCACCTTTATCTCTCGCTGCCTGTTCAAAATGCCACTCATTCCCCCCCTCTTTTCCATGTGCAACCAACCACGCCCATCCCAAGGCTGCAACCTCAATCGAATCACGTAGTTTCTTAGCTACTGAATTCGCTTTCCCAACGCCTTCAGAAGCGGCTTTCAAGATCAATTCCTGAATCTTTCCACACAACCCCTTCAATGACTGGTCTGACCAAGGAATCCGCGCCAATCTATCAGCACCTTCCTTGTCAGCAACCACCTTACGCAGGAAATTATTGAATGGAACCGGTTTGTCCAATTGTTTCTGCCACACAGAATATGCCGCATCATCCTCTAATCCCAGATGTTCAAGCAGATCAAGTCCAAATTCAGACCATGTCGCTTTGAGGAGGTTATGCAAGGTTGTTGAGCGACTTCGAATGATTGTTCTATCTTCCAACCATTCGGCAATCCCTTCGATATCGATAGCGACTCCACGTTGTTCTTCGTGTAAACAAGTGATGATGAAGCGCGCAGCCATCCGTTCTTCCTTGCCCCCGGAAAATGCATTGAGACACCCATCAACATCTTCCATTGCAAACCAAACGTCTCCAACCACGAAACCAGTTTCAAGATTGGCGAGAACAGCCTGTTTCAGCATCTGCCAAAGATTCTCCTCATTGACCATCAAATTGAACCAAGCCTCAAAGACTTCCTGGACACGTTCATTCGCCGCTTCTGGCAACCCTTCTCCTTCTGGCCATCCTTCTGGCCTCCATTTCAACTCACCATCAGCTATTTCACTGATCTTAGGGGGCAACATCCTCAATGCCAATGGTTGAATGAATGCTTCTTTGCCCCCTTGCTCCTCAAGAACGGAACCCCTGATTCCCACAATAGAACCATCGCGGAATGAGAGTCTGATATACCCTTCATCATCGAAACCATCTTCTGAAACGGTGGTTGCATCAAGATTTCCTATCAAATGGCACCCATCCTCTATCGTGCTTGTGTATTCACTTCTTTTCAGCCCAGCAACCACCCATTCAGTGGGTACATCTGCAACATTTCCAGTACAGATGAAACCCCCTTTCCATGAAAAGAAGAACCATCCATTCTTAGCATGTTCTTCCCAAGGCAGCAGGCGTAAACGCGGGTTGTGTGAATGTTGAACCCCAACCATTGCAGCAGGTTTGGAGTCACCTTTTCGAACAAAGGCACCATTTCCATAGATCGGGTGTTTGAATGTTGCCACCATCGAAATTTCATCATCTATTGCAGCTACCAGTGAACCAGCAAGCGCTTTTGCGATTCCATCACCCCTTCCCACCTTCATCTGTTTTGCTAACCATGGACGATTATTTCTGTGTGAGATGACCTTTCGTATTCTCTTGAGAGATTTAGTGACTGGGTCGATTCGTCCCCATGGTAATTTTCCCTTCCAAACCATGTCCGGCATGATTTTTTCAGGATCTTCCAGGAGCGATTTCAATTGTTTGCGCAAGCGTTTTTTAGCATCAGCAGACGCTTGCTTGGTACCGCGCATTCGCATCCGTTGGGCCTTTTTCTGCCCCGGAAATTCCACCTGAGAAGGTCCTGCCATCGGAAAACGCCATCCCGCCCGAGCGGGCTGTTTCGCTTCATTACTCCGGTGCGCTCTACTTCAATTAAGTCGCATCAACGCCTCTTCTTCCATTCCCATTAAATCTCCAGTCACTACCAAGGAATGGATTCCACTATATTCCTTTTCAACCAGTTCATAGAGAGTACCCGAAGTCACTTGAGAAGCATTTCCCCCCATATTCGAACAAATCACACCATGCAGATTTTCAACCCCCTTTTCCAGAATCCGAGCAACGGCTATTTTTCTGATAATTTGACGTTCACTTTCTTCAGAATCGGCATGTAGGTGTGGTGGGGGGTCATCAATCAATCTTTTTGACATTTCTTTCATCACTTCAATCGCTTCATTCGGTGACATCGGCGATGGGTTTGTGCTGCCGGAACCCGTTGGATCAAGATCGAGAAGAACAAGTGTGTGTAATCCGAGTAGAAGATTATCCGCAATCATCTCCAATGGAGATGTTGGCAGATGTTCTCCATGTGGGAAAGTCAGCGTTACCTGACGCCCAAATCGATATGATTGCAATCCGATCCCCGCACAGACGACATCAACCACAGAAACAGCATGATGTACTGAGGTTGAAATTCCGCGTTCTTTGCATCTCAACAACAAGTCGACATGCGTAGTTGCTTGCATCGGGTCTCCCACCACCATCAAAGCAACACTGGAGTTCTTAGCAAGATCTAAAAGAGATTCAGGCTCTTCAACCCGAGGTCTTCTGATGATATCAAAAGCCCCAACCAATCCTTCTAGAATCGCACCCCCATTATTCTCTAACAACGAGGTGTACCCCTCCAAGAAACGGTACTTACATGCCGATGCAACCCTTTGTCCACCAATACTCATATTCAGAGGCGAGCCAACACCTGTACCAATCAGATGCAAACCTATACCTGGCT
>CALCOQ010000229.1 GCA_937897005.1 uncultured euryarchaeote | reverse complement strand
GATGGTGACGGATGCGGCGATAATTCAGATGTATTCCCAGAAGATCCGAGCGAATGTCTGGACTATGATGAGGACGGAATCGGCGATAATGCCGATGCTTTCAGGCGAGACCCTGCTGAATGGGCGGACTCGGATGGAGATGGAGTTGGAGACAATGCCGATGCCTTGCCGAATGATGCGAGAGATTGGCAGGACAGTGATGGAGACGGAATAGGAGATAGTCTCGAGAGTTCAGCAGCAGGTTCGTTCGATATTTTCAGTGGGGAGATCATTCTTGCTGGAGCGGTACTGGTTACGATATTATTGGCAGTGATAATAACAAATCGAGTGAAAAAGCCGGCTGGTTTGGAATTAGAGCAATTTATTGCAACAGAAGATGATTTTCAACTCTAAGTTGGTGATAATTTGCGCCGAATTGCTTTATGACCCCTTTGGGGTCCCCTTGGCTATGCGTGAGTCCAAAATTCAGCCAAAGTGCATTTTTTTGTGTATTTTGATGGTGCTCATGTCTCAAGTTCCATATATCGATAATCCGTTGGTTGGTGAGGAACTAGATGATGTGATTACACCCATGGGTGCTGATACTGGAAATGCCGAGTTGTTGGATGTAGGTGGAGCTCATGCATGTGCTGTTGGAGCCTCTGGAAACATGAAGTGTTGGGGTAATGGTAGTTCTGGTCAATTAGGACTTGGAAATACACAGAATGTCGGTGATGATATTTCTGAGCAAGGTGAAGGTTTGCCTTTCGTCAATCTTGGTAGTGGATTGACCACAACCTCGCTTGCTCTAGGTGATTCTCATTCCTGTGCTCTTTTCACTAATGGTTCCATCAAATGCTGGGGTAATGCACCGCTATTGGGATTGGGATTGTCCAGTAGTTCTGATGGCTATGGAGATGGATATCTGGAGACTGGAGATGTACTAGCATTCATTGAATTGCCGAGTGTAACCACTGCAACCATGATCGAGGTTGGTTCCAGACATACTTGCGCAGTGCTCAGCGATAACAGTTTGATTTGTTGGGGCAGGAATGACATGGGGCAACTCGGCTTAGGAGATACTGATGACCGTGGAGATGCGAGTAATGAAGTGGGAGATAATTTCGCTGCAGTCTCCCTGCCAACTTCACGAACGGTGTCCCAACTTGCATTGGGGTTTGACCACACTTGCGCTATTTGGGATGATGGAAGCGTATCCTGTTGGGGAGGTAATGCGAATGGCCAACTCGGAATCGGTAGTATGGATGATATTGGAGATGGTGCCAGTGAGATGGGTGCCAATCTGGCATTCGTTTCTCTACCTGGAGGAAATACTGCATTGAACATCACTGCTGGTGATGGATTCACTTGTGCCATACTTGACACAACACCCACGGAGACTTACTGTTGGGGAATCAACGATTACGGTCAACTAGGAATTGAGAACACAAATACCATTGGAGATGGTTCAAGTGAGATGGGAAACAATCTAGTCGAAACAGACCTAGGAACTTCAAGGTCAGCGGTCGAGATTGATGCTGGGATGGAGCACATATGTGCAATTCTTGACAATGATTACGTCAAATGCTGGGGCTCTGGAACCAATGGTCGATTGGGATATGGTAATCAAGTCAGCAGAGGTACTTCATCAGGTTCCTCAAATGGAATGGGAGACAATTTGCCATATGTCAATTTAGGTTCCTCATCCAGTAGCGTTACTTCTTACGATGTCGATAGAATCGAGGTTGGCTCAGGTTCAACTTGTGTCATCATGAATAATGATGATGTTAGGTGCTGGGGGGAGAATTCTCTTGGGCAACTCGGATACGGCGATACTGAGAACAGAGGAGATGGAGCATCAGACCTTCCACATTACACTGAGGTGGATCTAGAACTGGATGAGACACCTGCATCCGACTCCTGCATGGATTCTTTTGAGCAGGCACATCATTCTTCCAAGGACATACGCCTTGACAGTTCATCAAGCGATGTCGGAGACAAGAATGATTTTGGCATCATGCCTAATGGTTGTCCGGCAATCGCCCATGTTGATGACGACAACAACAAGATACGTTTCTCAGCATTCTCCAATGGGTTGTGGGGTACTGAATCTCCATTATCCGGTGGGACTGTAATCGATGATATTGATTTGATTATCGATGATTCCTACACTCCGCATATCGTACATTCATTGTCCAGTGGAACAGATCAATTGGTCTACACGTCCAAGGTGAATGGTTTCTGGGAATCAGTCGCATTGACTGCAACTGCTACTCAGGTGGAAATAGAGATTGACTCATCAGGCACTGTCCTGATTGCATATATTGACTCGAATGATTTGAAGACGACTTTGTGTTCCAGTTCCTGCAGCAGTTCTTCCTCATGGTCGGTTTCGGATACACATGGTGTTGGAGCTGCAGTTGAAAATTTAGATTCAGTTATTGATTCAAGTGATACGTTGCATTTTGCATTAATCAAAGAATCCGGTTCAAGTGATGATTTGTTACATGTTTCGAGAACCTCTGGTGGGACTTATGCCTCCACAACTATCGATGGTTCTGCTTCAGCCTCAAGCAGTAATGCATCTGTGGCTATTACTAGCGGTTATGACTCGTCATTGCATATTGCTTACGCAAATGTGTCTGCCGTTCCATTGTATGCTTGGTGCGAAAGTAGTTGCGATACATCATCCAGTTGGTCAACTGAGGCAACAACAGGATTGATTGGTGGTGAACTTGACATTGCAGTCAGTCCAGAAGGTGAACCTTGGATATTGGCTCAAGGCGCGTCTGTTGATTTGGCTGTTTCAAACAGAAATTCAGGTACTTGGGAGACGCAAACCGTGGCGAATGCTCCCGGAACACCACAGTGGACTTCATTGCTGATTGGTCAAACTGGTCGAGTATGGGCATCTATCCATCCTACAAGTGATGACCTCTGGATCTTGAACGACATCGATTATGCAGGTTCTGGTCTACAGCAAGATGCGGATGGTGATGGTTGGACAGGCCTTGATGAAGTAAGATGCCAGACCGATGCTCTGGACTCAGCCAGTACACCTGCCGATTTTGATGAAGATGGAATCTGTGACAGATTCGATACCAAGAACGATCTTCCCTCAGTGGGTGAATCAAATGTCATCACCACTGGCGATGATTTTGGTTGTGCAATTCTCGACGACCGCAGTGTCTCATGCTGGGGGAAGAACGATGCAGACCAATTAGGCGATTCTACAGCGGGAGCATCATCCAATGAAGCGGTGTCGGTTGACCTTCCAACTGGCTTTGAAGCATCAGATATCGATGCAGGTTCTTCACATGCTTGTGCAGTGGGAACGGATGGAAGTGTTGTATGTTGGGGAGCCAATGACAAGGGCCAGTTGGGTATCGGTACAACATCGGTCTCTGAAGCACCTGGTGTTGCTTCCTTGCCTTCTGGAGTTGTTGCATTATCCGTATCTGCGGGTTCAGATCATACCTGCGTGGCGACTTCATCAGGTTCAGTATATTGCTGGGGTGAAGGCGGTGATTCTCAAACTGGGGATTATTATGTTCCCAATCCCGGAAATTATCAGGAAGATGGATTCGAGAGTGGAGGCTTCAGCACACTTGAATGGGTGAACGATGATTCTACCTATCCTTGGTGGATAGATACCAACGCTGCTTCAACAGGTTCTAATTCCATCGCAGTACAAGTCAATTCAACCAACCAACAGAGCGATTTTGAGTTATCCATGCTTACTGCTGCTGGAAACATCACTTTTGATTACAAGACGAGTACAGCAAGTAATCATTATCTGAGATTCTACATCGATGATGTATTGCAGGATTCTTGGTCCGGCACTTCGACTTCTTCATTTCAATCTGCATCTTTCGATTTCGATGCAGGCTCGCACACTTTCAAGTGGAGTTCAGTAAGGTCATCTTCAGCAGGTGGAAACAACAGGGTGAATCTTGATGATATTCGTATCAATTCGAGTACAGAGTTGATTTCAGGTGGCATTCTCACTGTTCCTTCAGAAGCAGTCCTTCCTGCCGCAGTAGGAGTGATTGAAGATGTAGCAACTGGAGATCGGCACACTTGTTCTCTGAATACCATCGGAGATGTATATTGCTGGGGGTACAATGGCGGTTCATCCAATATGGTTCTTGGAAATGCCTCCACCACTTCCACAAACAGCAGTGCTCCCGTGAAGGTTGACCTTTCTGCAACCGGTAGCCATTACTCGAGTGATTGGGACGGAAGGACCTTTTCTGGAATAAGTGCTGGTGCTGACGTAACTTGTGCGATTCTATCATCAAGTCTGGAAACTGCATGTTGGGGTCAAGGATATGATGACAAGATTCTGGGTAATTCCACCTCCTCCATCAAGGGGACAAGAGTTGATGCAGGTTCTTCAGGAGACAAGCATTATTCTGTTTCCGTGGGAGTAGAGCACGCCTGCATAGTCGTGGCCTCGGCCATTGAATGCTGGGGTACGGAAGTATCTGGAGAATTGGGAGATGGAGGAACAGCATCTTCCATGGCGTCTACACCTGTTGTAGTTTCGGTTCCTGCAGGATATACTCCACTGGAGGTGGCGGTTTCCGAGTCCAGTACAACATCCTGTGCTTTGTTCAAGACCTCTGATGATTCTCGTAAGGTGATGTGTTGGGGAGAAGGTGGAGATGGCCGTATGGGATATGGTTCGACAACCGACCTTAACGCCCCTGCT
>CALCOQ010000228.1 GCA_937897005.1 uncultured euryarchaeote | reverse complement strand
TGTCTCATCAAATGATTCCACGTGTCGCCCTTCCAACAATGAATGATGATGGAGAACTCTACATCTGGCTTAACCGAGAGAATGCACCTGGACATTTCCCATTCACAGGGGGCGTGTTCCCGTTCAAGCGCACAGATGAACTCAGTGCGCGAATGTTCGCAGGTGAAGGTGAAGCCGAGAGAACCAACCGAAGATTCCACCTTTTGAGCCAGAGCCAGGATTACGTCCGACTTTCGACGGCTTTCGATAGCGTGACACTGTATGGTCGCAATCCAGACAAGCGCCCTGATATCTGGGGCAAGGTCGGGAACTCCGGCGTCAGTATCGCCAGTATCGATGATGCAAAACGCCTGTATTCAGGATTCGACCTCTGCGATGCCAACACCAGCGTATCCATGACCATCAATGGCCCAGCACCAATCATTCTTGCATTCTTCCTCAACGCAGCGATTGACCAACAGGTCGAGCGTCATCTACAGTTGAAGGCTGATACTTCAGGATACCGCGGAGAACTACCTGACGGACATGATGGATTCGGCCTTGCAACCATCAACAGGCGAGGAGATGGATTGGTTGATGCCAGCACATATGCCGAGATCAAGGCGCACACATTGCAGACTGTGCGAGGAACTGTTCAGGCTGATATCCTCAAGGAGGACCAAGCCCAGAACACCTGTATCTTCTCGACTCCATTCGCTCTCAAATTGATGGGTGATGTTCAGCAATACTACATCGACAATGGAGTACAGAACCATTACTCAGTGAGCATCAGTGGATACCATATTGCCGAAGCGGGGGCGAATCCCATAACTCAACTCGCTTTGACTCTCGCCAACGGATTCACCTATGTCGAATACTATCGAAGCCGAGGGATGGATGTGAACGAATTCGCACCGAATCTCTCCTTCTTCTTCAGCAATGGACTCGATGCTGAGTATACGGTCATTGGCCGCGTTGCTCGACGCATCTGGGCGGTTGCGATGCGCGACCTCTACACTGCAACAGAACGCTCACAGAAACTGAAGTACCACATCCAGACCAGTGGTCGCAGCCTGCACGCTCAGGAGATAGACTTCAACGACATCCGGACCACCCTTCAAGCCCTGCTCGCCATTCAAGACAATGCAAACAGTCTGCACACCAATGCCTATGATGAGGCAATCACTACTCCAACAGAAGAATCGGTACGTCGAGCCCTCGCAATTCAATTGATCGTCAACAAGGAAAGCGGCTGGACCAAGACCGAGAATCCGATGCAAGGCTCATTCATCGTCGAAGAACTGACCGATCTGGTCGAAGAGGCTGTTCTTCAGGAATTCGAGGCTCTCAGCCGTAGAGGAGGTGTTCTTGGAGCAATGGAAACCATGTATCAACGTGGAAAGATCCAGGATGAGAGCATGTACTATGAGCATCAAAAACACGATGGCAGCTTACCTATCGTCGGAGTCAATACCTTCCTGAATCCAAATGCCAAAGCCTTCGATGCCTCGAGTGCAGATGAATTCGATATGGAACTCGCCCGTGCAACACCTGAAGAGAAACTGGCCTGTCTTGAAAGAACCCAAGCGATTCCTCGCGACGAAGAAGCACTGACTCGCCTACAGAAGGTTGCTCGCGAGGGTGGAAATGTATTTGCTGAATTGATGGAGACCACCAAGGTTGCTTCACTCGGTCAGATAACCGAGGCGCTGTTCGCGGTCGGTGGCCAATATAGACGCAATATGTGAAACAGGTGCACCATTGGTTTGAAGAGGGTGAACAGTGATTCAGTATCATGCGAGAGTCGACTGCTGACCTGAATGTATCTGCTTCCGAACGACCACATCAGCCTACTGCAAGCCAAGTATTATCCAAGGTCTACAAACAGATTGTCAGTGAGCGACGAATTCACAGAGCCATCAGTAATCACGTCAGAACTCTCAACAACGAGAAAGACGATGATGTCTGGAAAATGGTCGTGCTCTGATCAGCGTTGGCACAAGGAACAGTAGAAGGTGCTTCTGCCACCTTGTACCATCCGTTTCACCACCCCACGGCATTGCTCAGTTGTACAATTCTTACCTTCACGGTCATAGACGCGGAACGAGGCTGGAAAATATCCTAAATCGCCTTCAACTCCGGCGAAATCCTGCAGGGTTGAGCCTCCAGCATCTATCGAAGCGAGCAGAATCTCCTTGATCGCCACAACCAACCTTTCTGCACGCCTCCCTGAAATCGTGTATGCCTTGCGGCGTGGTGAGATGCCGGTCATGTGCAGAGCCTCACAGACATAGATATTCCCGAGTCCAGCAACATTGTGCTGGTCGAGCAATGCGGTCTTCACTGGACTCTTCTTTCCTTTCAATGCGGCTTGCAGACCATCCGCGTCGAATTGATCGCTCAGTGGTTCTGGGCCAATATTTCTCAGTAGTTTGTGCTCATCAAGGCTCTCTGAAGGCAATAGGTCCATTATTCCGAAACGCCGATGGTCAGTATAGACCACTGCAACTCCATTCTGCAGAGCAAAGATGACATGGTCGTGCTTTCCATGCCCATCCCCTCCACGTGTATCCACAGATTCAGCAGGAAGTCCACTCTCATGTATGGTGAATCTTCCACTCATCCCAAGATGACAGAGCCAGGTCAAGCCTCCTTCCAGATGGATCAGGAGATACTTGGCCCGTCTGGTCATATCGATGATTCGTAAACCTTCCAGTCGGTCACCCATGGATTCAGGAAATGGAAATCGTAACCCTTCTCGTCGAGTCTCAACCCAATCGATGGTCTGGTCCAACAGATGTCTGGACAAGCCTCTTTTCACTGTCTCCACTTCTGGGAGTTCAGGCATCGATGTCACTCCGCAAGCAGGGTGCGAACATCCTCAAGAACCAATTCAGGCATCCATTCTGCCCCATTCCACAATATTCTCTGATTCAAATCTCTGTCGAGCAGGAATGTTGGTTGTTGATGTGCGATGTCATAATTATCTTCGCTGGTGGGTGAGATGAAGATGTAATGATCAACGAGTACTCCAATAATCACTGAATCATTTCCTGTCAGATGAATCCAATCATATCCTCTCTCATCACTCCAGTTGCCCAATACTTCGGGGGTATCTCTCCATGGGTCGAGAGTCACGGTCACCGCCAGAACCTGTTCTTTTTCTTCATCACTCATTTGTTGTAACACCCATTGAACATTTGCAGAAACGATCGGGCAAGTCTCGGTACAATGAGTGAAAGTGAACAGAAGTATCACAACTTTGCCACGTGCATCCTCAAGACTCCAATTGCCTCCAGCAGTGCTTGTCAGGTTGAAACCATTGTCCGGCTCGCTGTTCAATACTTTTCCATTGAACTTGATTTCTTCAGCAACAAGTTCGTTGTGACCCAGGCAACCAGCACTGAGCAGAGTCAACACCACGCTGAGCACCAGCAGCCTGCGCATATACACAACCAAGAGTGGTTGGATTTGAAGGATTGCCTAAATCATCCTACATACGAACAACATGTGATGTTCCTCGTAACCTGCCAATTCTATGCTCTCCAGTAGTTCCAATCCGGATTCTGACAATCTCGTTGCAACCTTATCGAACAAGGCTCTCTCTCCTTCATCATCCCATCTTTCACTCGCTGCCTTCAACGAGAAAAGTCCTAGCCCTCCTGTGCGAAGAAAACGTTCGCATGCATTGAGGAAGATTTCCACCTGACTGGCCTGAGCGACATCTTGGAACAACCAATCCGCCCTGTATGGCATCAGTGCTGCAATCATCGAATGCTTGCGGGCATCAGCCAACAGAGGTATCAAACCAGGGCGTGAACGTGCCAGATGGTTGAGGTCCCGCAGACATCTTGGAGCCAGATCCACAGCCACCAAGCGACCGCCACGATGATTATCAGCACCACATATGATGTCGTGCAAGTGACTGACCGTGGTTCCATGCCCTGCACCAAGATACAGTACTCGTGAACCAGCCTTTGGCAATAGGCTGATCTCTTCGTTCTCTGTTCTCATCAATCCGGCTCCAAGTTTCGAGCGCCGCGGATCCCAACGTCGCCATTCCTCTGCACCCCCTCTTCGCAATGTCTCGCCATAGACATCTTCGCCAGGGGTGGCATTCTCAGTCCATGCAGTTCTGCCTTGGAGCCGTAATCCGGGCATCATCTCCTTACCGAATGGTCTGCGACTTCCTCGCCCTTTCGCCATTCCAATACCTCAACGACGCTTG
>CALCOQ010000227.1 GCA_937897005.1 uncultured euryarchaeote | reverse complement strand
TGCCAGATCATAATCGATATTGAAGATGACTTCAAGTTGGCCATCCTCGAGAATTCGTGATGTTGGTTCCTCGGCAGAAACACTCATTCCATCTTCTTGCACTTCAAAATCAGCGATCCGCAATCCTTCAACTGGTGGTAGGAACATTATCATCTCAGCATCTGTCATGTTGGTGACGTTCATCGCAAAGGTGAATGGTTGCGTACCAAGACTCGGTAACTGATTGTAATCCATGTTGTGGGCAGGGTCATCCTCCCCTTCAGCTTGAAGGAGATATATCTCCAGGTTATCGGTGACGTGAACTGGAACTTCCGTACAGCCGCTGCTGGCGAATAAGTTCTGACAGCCCCGGGTTTCAGGATGTTCATCTGGGACAAGGTTCAGTTCGTCCAATGCGATACCCTCTTCCACCCAGGTCAATTCATTCCAATCGACTCCTCCACGGTGTGGTTGCCCTTCTCTGAAACCCATTCTCGTGGTCATGTCGGAGACACATTTCGGACCAACACTTCGGACACCTTCTCTTTCATCCGTGGACAGCCAATCATTATCCCCTCCTGGAAAACCTTCGAACAGCCCATCCATTGCTTCTCTGACACCTGCAGCCAGACTCTGGTTGACCCAAGCAGTGGCATTTGTGGTAGTGGTTGACCAGTCATCATAGACATTCACTTCGAAGAGGGCGTGGTTGTAGGCGAACATGTCCTCAAAGGTATAATTGGAGCAATCGACATCGCCAAGTTGACGACCATCAGCCTGCAGAATCTTCGCATCATCAAGTCGACCATCAGGTTCGAAAATCAAAGTCACTGATGTCAGCATCAGCAGCATCAGAAACAGTCCGGTCACTCGAGTACCAAGTCTTGCCATGGTCATGTGGGGTTATTGCTAGTGGATAGGTCTTGTGTTTCCACGCCCCTTAGGGGCGTGAGTCAAGGTTGTATCTTCTCAAAGCGGCGAATGAAAGCGAATAGTGGCAATATGGTCCACAAAACAGTGGCTAGAGAAACCCAAAGAATGGAGATATTGCGACTCAGATCGTCAGCGAGCCGCATCTCCAACAATAGATGGTAGACCCCATTTGGGGAGAACAGGTCAACCTTTGCGGAGAAGGCTTCGAAAACGGCGTTTGAGGTATCGTTTGATTCAACTCCGAGAGCGCTGGCAATGAGAACAGTCACCAGTAACCAGACCATTGTGAAAAGAAGCCATGCACCAATTCCCAATGCTATTGCCGAACCCATGTCCCGTGCCAGACTTGATGCGTACATCTGGATGACAGCATACCAGAACAACAGGAGAGCAGTTGCTCCAAGGAACAGTCCGGCATCTGCAAATGAAGTCCACTCTCCCATCTGCAGGCGAATCAGTACTATTCCGATCATACTCAGGATGATCGTTGGAAGTGCTACTGCCAACCAAGTGCTGATCAACATCGAGAGTGCCAGTTCTTTGCGCTCTATCGGTTGTGACAATTCTATCGCCAAGGTGCCTGATAATCTGGCTCTACTGATTCCATCAAAGCCGAAAAGCACTACTCCAAGGGTTGCTGAAAGGAGAATGAACAATGAGGCCAGAAACAGAACCTCGTATGGCGTATCTGCAGTTATTGTCGAGGGCAAGATTGCATCGGGGTCTGACAATCCCCAACATGAACCCAGGATGAAAAGGGTCAGCAGGGGGGCGAGTATCAGCATTCGTAATGATCTCGTTCGTTGTCCAAGGTCGTCAAAGGCCAAGGCAAGCACTTTGCGGATATTCATTCCTCTTCCACCCCCTTTCGTTGTAAGGGTACCATCACTGCTTCTGCAACAGTCAGAGAGATATCGTCCTCTCCTGTTGCAGCGCTGAGCATCTCGGCGAGGTCAGCAAGTCTTGCTTCTATCCTGAACGGTGTCATTCCGGCTTCGTGCAACCGTCTGACCAGTTCTTCTCTCATTTTGATGGACCATCCGTCATCTCTCTCCAAGGTGGCGCTCCAGCCATCCCCAGAGGAGTATTCGATGAGATCGCCGAATTTGCTCAGTAGTTCGTTTGGGTCACCCTTGCTGCCTTCGATGAGTAGTCTTCTGTCCAGCCCTAGTTTCTTCCTGACAACATCTAATTCTCCATCAATTATCACCTGTCCTTGATGGAGTAGTACGACACGGTCTACTATTGCTTCCAATTCAAGCAATAGATGGGAAGAGACGATGATGGTGGTTCCACGTTCTGAGAGTTGGAGCAGAAGTTTCTGTAGAGCCTTCTGAGCTACTGGATCCAGTCCAGTGAATGGCTCATCGAGGAGGAGGATTCCAGGTGAACCGATCATTGCAGCAGCCAGAGACAATCTCTGTCTCATTCCGGCGCTCAAACTATCGAGAGTTTCTTTGGAACGGCTCTTCAATCCTACAAGTTCAATCAAACCTCCAACCTTTGCTTCACGCATCAGTGACAGTCTGTGCAGAATCTTGGCTGGAGTACTGGTTCCCTGCCAGCGCACATTATCAGGCATGAAGCCAATGTTCTTTCTTGCCGCGTGCTCATTCTTCAGGTCTTTCCATTCATTGTCATCAAAGCGCATTCTACCAGAGTCAGCGGGTCTCAGTCCACACATCAAATGCAGCAGAGTCGTCTTTCCAGCGCCGTTGGGCCCCACTAGACCGACGATGGAGCCCGAAGGGAGGGAGAAGGAGATGTTGTGAACCCCAGGTCCCAGTCTGGTTGCCCAAGGATTACTCAACCTTGGAGTGGCGATTCTATGCCTGTATGACAGCCCGTCCACTTGCAACTGGCCCCCTCCCATGCATCCCCAGAGGCAGGTTCATTTGTGGAATCTTCGCTTCTCAACCTCCAATCATCTCAAGACTGACACCCCTCACGTACTGCCATGAACCCAGCAGAAACAGTGGTGGGGGTACTGCTACTGTTGGGTTTCGGCTATGGTCTGTGGTCACTTGTCCAGAACAAGGGTAGTATGCGAATTGACCTCGATACAACGCAGGAACACACCTACACCTCGCGGGCAGTGGAATCTGCGGTTGAGATGTATGAACAGATGGATATCTCCCCGATCGAAGAGGTCGATGACTCCCATCTTGAGAAACTTGAGGAATTGCGTGCCAATGCTCGTAAGGAATGGAGTGCCGAGGAGAAAGAGGAATTCGAGAAGGTCGAGAAAGAGCGCCTCAGGCAATATACAGAGATGGCGATGGGCCTGCCAGGACAATTCGATCATCTGCTCAAAGATGAACCCGAGGAAGAAGTTGATTTCAAGCGGGAAGCAGAGGAAGCACGCCTTCAACTATTGGCCGAGAGAGAGGCATGGGTCAGTGAATTCGAGGTAGCCTTCGAGGAGCATGCCAACCAAGCAAGTGTGGGTCAACTACAGGGGATGAAGGTCAAGATGGCTTCAAACTCCAGAGAAAAGGAATTCCACAAGCGTTTGGAACGCGAAGGAGCAGAGACAGGTTACATCCAGATATCATTGTTATGGGATAATCACAATGACCTCGACCTGCATGTCGTCACCCCAGGTGAGGAGAGGATCTGCTTCAACAAGCGCCGAACAGCGTGTGGAGGCACACTGGATGTGGACATGAACGCCAGGCCCACCAGCAAGGAGCCATTGGAGAACCTGGTGTGGTGGAAGCAGCCCCCTCTAGGCACATACACCGTGTTGGTTCATCATTATGCCAAGCATCGTCGTTGGAGGACCAATGACCCGACTTTCTTCCAGGTTCGAGTGAAAATTGAGGATGAGGTCTCTGAATACATGGGTTCGATATCACATGGCGAGCCGGTGTTCAAAGTCTGTGAATTCGTTGTTGCTGGAGACGAAGAAGAATGACATCCGAGTGGATTTATCCATTCAACCGTGTCTCAACCAAGGCCCAGGTTTGTTGACTGGACGATACCACTTGACTTCGTTGTGCTCGGCCCATTCATTTTCTTCATGCTCTTGTCCACTGTGGTCATGCCGAGGGGTCCAGCCGAGTAGTCCACGAGTGGTTGGTGATTCAAGGAAGGCTTTGATATCCTCCTCAGTCATTCTTATTCCAGAGCCAAGAGCCTGAGAAATTCCTTGTTCATCGAGCTCTTCAAGGGGTTTGCCCATATGGCTGGAAAGGAATGACAACAACCGATCATAGGCTTGCTGTTTGTGATGACCAATGCTGCGGTCCATCAAACGAGCATGTGCTTTCTCAGCACTCGCATTGGCGCTCCAATGATAGTAGCATAGAGTATGTTCAGGTTTGTAGACAGGAGTGGAGCAAGTTGGCTCCGTACACTTGGGGTTGTTGTTGATTGGTCTTGGACTCGATCTGGCAGCAGCGACTTCAGATTTTGAGTATGTGCCCGTGGAATGAGTAGAACCTCCACCTAACAAGGATTTGAGGAAGTCAAAGAAACCCATCAGAACACCAAGGATGGCCATGGGGCGCCTCTACCCCATGGCCGGTTGAAGTCATGCTCAGTTGAGAAGTCATCTTCGCCGGTCATCGCTCTCGCTCCCTGTGAGGCATTACCTGATTTGGCAAGTGGCCTATAATCTTCACTTATGGTTAGCGACCCTCAAGGTACACGCAGAATCGCCTGCGAACTCCACTTTGCTCGGGTCCTCCATCTCGACCATCCCTCCCAGCCGCTGAACCAGTTCGAGATGGGGATTGGAGAATGGCATCTTCACCTGCGTACCAGCGAATGGAATCACTCCTTGATATTCAAATTCAGGTTCCTGTTCACCGTTTTCCCATCTTCGTGGTGAAACTCCTATCCAACTGTGACCGAGTTTCTCAAATTGAGATAATGGAGCGTTTAATCCTAGTGATTTGAGGTGGCGCATCATGTTCTCCTTGGGAATTGCCAGAGGAATGATTAGCAATTCTCTTTCATCACAAAACCAGTGGTGACTTGGAGCCCACCCGAGGTCCTCAAGTTCTCTGAAC
>CALCOQ010000226.1 GCA_937897005.1 uncultured euryarchaeote | reverse complement strand
GTGGTGGATGCGAGCGGCTGCTCGTGGAACCAGCGTGACGATGATGGCGATGGCCTGCTCGGTGCGAATGACTCCTGTCCTGACACGGGTGGCGGCGAGGTGGCGGCTGCGAGCGGCTGCTCGTGGAACCAGCGTGATGATGATGGTGATGGTGTGTTGAACCAGATTGACTCCTGCCAAGACTCGACGATGAATATCTGTTTTGCGGGGGCGATTGCTCAGGGTGGTGAAGTTTCTTGGCTCGCAGTTCTCGTCTGGTTCATCATCCTGCCTGCCTTCGCCGCGTTCATCCTTTTCCATACAAGTAAAAAATACCCGGAACTACTAGCGCGGAATATAGCAGAACGTGCACAGGAAGAGGAATAATGACGCGCACAGGAAAAGGATGAGCAAATCCAGTGGATCAGAGTGAACCAAGAACTTTGTTTCTGAATTTGATACCATTTTTCCTAGGAACATTGGTTGCGGACGCTTGTGCGTCCAGACCCTCAGAGGAAGTCAGAGAGTGAGAGTTGTTTTGCTTTGTCGTTACTGAACAGACTATCAGTGCTCTTGGATAACCAATCGACATTCTGTCGTGTATATTCGTCAACACCGAAGGTTTCCATCACGTGTTTGGTGACTTTGATGTATTTGCGGACTGCACCTTCAGAGACTGTCAATGCGAGATTACCCTTGCACAGGTCCATGCCGCTATCCTCAACTCCATGAGCCCCCAGACCCATGGTACTTCGTTTGTTGACTTGGATGCAATTACCAGCCAGTGGCATTCGGCGATATTTATGTCCACAGGAGACACACCTGATCTTTTGTCTGGTGAATGCCAATAGATTGCCTCTGAGGTCTGGTAGGAAGTGAGAACGTACAACACTGGAGGCAACATTTCGTACATCAACGGCTCTGAGACGAATGCCAAGATTGATCTGTCCATTCATCTTGTCAACCATTGTTTCAAGTGTCTTGTAGGCGGAGAGAGCAGGCCCCTCGTCGATGTTGTTGGTGCCATGTGTATACCCATATCCTCTTACTGCTGCAACAGATTTCAACCGCTTTTCAACGATGTCAACCAGATGTAGAACCTCCTTCGGGTGCAGTTGTTGCTGGGTCGCTTCATAGAATGTTGAAGGATAATACCAACCGGAATCAACATTTAATGCTTCTTTGTCAACTTCAGTTGGATTCAATCTGGTCGTAAGAACCAATGGAGCATCCATCTGTCCGCCTCGATTTGCAGGAAGGATTTTTTTGCTGAAATTAAGCAACCCATCCATCAACAACATGATTGCATCTTCATCCCCGTCGCAGTTTCTGCGTTTTGAAGCATGGAACAGAGGATGAGCGAATCCACCAGAAGAATTCGTCCAACCAATGATTCTACCCAGCATTCCTCCTGAAGTGTGTGGTGCAAGTCCGATGATCAAATGTCCAATCAGGTCATCATCTGTTTCTGCATTGTAATATCGATCCAACCCGTAGAATTTTTCCAACAAGTCATCAATATAATGAGAGGTGCGCAGAAAGAAATCAGCAGCAACCCTGCTGGCTATGAAATCCTGCGGGTACAATTCCAACATCTGTTGGTCGCTTTCCAATACCTTTCCATCAATATCATGAGAATATCCAAGGTCGAAGAGACGTGGCCAAGCAACACCCACTTCTTGAGGTGTGAAATGAGTGGTCGGCACATCGCTCATGTCGAAACGAACCGTACCATCACGGAATACTGGCACTCCATGTAGTGCTCTGAGGATTCCTTTTTCCAAGGCTTCAGGGGTCTGGTTTCTCGACATCAGTTTCTTGAGTCCCTTTATCGTCTTGGGCAATCTATCGAGTCCGAGTGAGAGTCTTGCCTCCTCCATGAACGAAGCGATCTTGATGTTCTGAGAAACCCCTCTTCTGCGTCCATCTTCACGCCCCCCACCTGACATCTCTGTCCGTCCTCGACAAATTTCACCATCTTCGTGTATCATATGGCATTTGAGAAGAGTTGCGGCAGAGCCACATTTGACACAGGTTCTTTTTCCCATGTTTGCATAATAATCGCCTTTATCGACAACGACTGAAAACAGTCGTTGTGGCCCCCCATCCGTCCCGACCGGAAAGATGCTGTGAGTGGTTGGTTTTTCTCTTGGGGCTGCTTTCTCTGGCCTGCCCATCCTTGCTCCAATCCGAATCCCCACACTGTTCTCCCATCGCAGGTCGCTGGATTTACGAACCAGCCATAGAGTTCCAATGATGGCATGCTCATCCTCCAACATTCTAGCTGTAAGGAGTTTCTGAGGGTCAGTTGGCCCCTCATCCACCACATTCTCCATCGCTTCTTTACCCAGTCTATCGGTATCCGCAATCGACATTCCCTTCTGCCTGGCTTCGGTTTCTGCAGCGATTCGAACACTGCTACGGGCGTTCAGTAATCCCTTCACTCGCAAACCATCTTCATAGATTGATGCAGCAGCATCTTCAAGTTGTTTCAATCTGTTCTGGAGGTGGCTTTTTGTATCTTTCACCCGCTTGATACCTTCCCCATCAGCACACAATCCAAACCCTTCCAACATTGCCTCCCACCCGCTGGTGATCAACAGGTCGTTTCCATCGTGATGATGAGCAAGGCCTAGCAACATGACACATGTTTTTGCCATTCCATGTTCATTCAGAAATTGCACAGATCTATGATGATGGTCGAAAACCAACTTTCTGTCGTTCTCTTGTTCGTTTGATTCTTTGTCACCCATCTCTAAGGCGTAGGGAGAATCCGAGCTCCAACCCTTGACAATGCCAGAAAGCCTCAATCCTACCTCATCGATTTTGGAATCTGCAAGGATATCGAGAAACTCATCGACCCATTCCAATGGTAGGTCTGACCACCAGGGATTGTTAGGTGGAGACAGAGAGGTTCCATAGCGGCAGCTGATAGTAACAGAGGTATCCCAATCAAGATCCAGTTTTCTGAACAAGGAATGCAGTCCCTTCTCAGTCATCTCTGCAAAGGAATCCAATCCCAATATCTTCGCCATCTCCTTCTGGTCTTCACCACTCTGTATCGCTTCAAGCAATTCACTTGCCCACCAGTCTCTGCAGTATGCAGAGGGAATCAATTCCTTGTTGTTCTCCATGAATTCACCATAACCGAGGGCAATTTCGCCATTGTCCCAGATGGAGATGGTGGAATCTCCATGTTCCTTCCATGAGTCAAGGTCATCAAGCCGAAGGAAACGCCCATCCTCCAGTATGACCCAAGGCCCTTCCAATTCGTCACATGGAGTCACTGCACAGGCTTTTCCGGGCCTTTCAATCTTCATCTGAGTCCCAACGGTAAGGAAATCATCCATTACAGACATTCCAGTAGGATTGATTGAACCAGCCGCAAGTCCAGAGGCTCGACCCCGGCCATATCTCAATCGAAAACCACCTCTTTCCATGGGGTCTCCGAATACGGGTCTGCCTGCTATGATATCAGACATGAACTTCTGAACCGGTTTGACTCGAGAACCCTTGAATTCCAAGGAATCCTTCTGACTTTTCTTTTTCACGAAATTGGAGATGAATTCCCAACCGGTTACTTTCAGGCGTTCAGTATGCTTCTGCACTTTTGGTGCTTTCAGACACAGTCCTTCTCCAATGACCAGAAGAACTCCTCCGCGAATTCGTGTTTCGTCAATGTTGAGGACGTGACCGAATCCACTACATTCAATCGATTCTGTGGACTCACCATTGATCATGACAGGGCAGGCAGTGACTATCATCTCAATTTCTTCAGGAGGGGGGCGGTACTGTAGATTGCCACGGTAAAGGCCAAATTCTTCCTTCACTCTCTCGATCTGCGGCCTTGTGGGGATGTATGGGCCAATGCCCATGTCCCTTCGAATCATATCTGCAATGAGGACACCAAGTGCTTGCCCGGTTCCACCTGCGGCCCGAATCGGGCCGGCAAAATGAATCGAGACGAATTCAGAACCATCTGCATTGCTTAACAGTCTGACTTCACTGATTCCTTCCAATGGAGCAACCAGTACTGCTTCTGTCAGAACGGCCAGCCCGACCCGTAATCCTACATCGATGGATTTGACAGTACTCTCGCCTTTCTGTTTGAATTCCTGAGCGACTTTCTGAGCGATTCTGATGGCGGTCGACTCACGGTCATTATCATTCTCTTTGAGCATTGTTCTGATGTCATCAGCAATCTCCATTCCATCGAGATGGTCGACCAATAGTTTCTCAGTCCTTCCAGCAAGGTCATTGGCGCGAGGTATCTCAACCTCCAAGGAATGATCTAAGCCTTTGGAACGTGCCACTTCTGCCAGTTGATAGCATTCCTCAGTCAGTTCATCCAATCGTGATTGGTATGAGTTCATTTCTTTTTGAAGGCGTTCCTCGTCAATGCTGAATCCCGCCATGGAATTCATCTCGAACGCCCCAGTGCCCGAGTTGTTTGGCGAGGCCATATCCAAGGCCTCGGCGACGAGGCCTCATCAAGTATGCGCGTCATGAATTGTCACTTCCTCAACAGCTTTGTAGATACAGAACATTCATCGACACCTGACCTGACCGCCCAAATGGGACCATGACAGTGCATCCAGAATTAAGGCAGGACCCACGTTGGGAGATCTTGCGAGGAATGGTTCGCGAACTTGCATATCTCAAGGCCGAAGAAGATGAATGGTTCACTCTTGCCAGTGGACGTAAGAGCAAGCATTTCTTTGATACCAAGCCATTGATGATGAATCCTGAAGCCAGTCAATTACTTGGTCAATTACTGAACATGAGGCTTGATGATTGGGGAGTGGATCTGGTTGGAGGATTGGAACTTGGAGCAGTCCCGTTGACTGCGATAGCGGTTGCGACTGCACCCGCGGATTGTTCTCGATTAGGATTCATGATTCGTAAAGAACCCAAGGGGAGAGGAGGTCGCAAGACCAACAATCCACCGGGAATAGAAGGTAGTTCAGTTGCAGGAGGAGGCAGCGTGGTTGTTCTTGAGGATGTGACCACCACCGGAGGTTCATCTCTGAAGGCGGTGCAGAAATTGCAGGATGAAACCCCTTGCGATGTACGCGGAGTCATCTCCATCGTTGATAGAGCAGAAGGCGGGGCTGAAGCATTTGTTGCGGCAGGAATCCGATTCGAATCATTATTCACTTTGAATGATATCGCAGAATCGTGAGGTCGTCGAATGACAGTTTCTCCTCGGGTGATGGATTCTCTTCTCCATGCAGAGAAGATGAACATGATTCCCTATGGTCCCGAAGGTTTACTGGTACATCTTGATGACGTCACTCGTAGATTAGCCACTCCTTGGCAGGTATGTATGATCAGGGCTCGTCAACTCGAAGAATGCGACCTGCCCGATGGAATGGTGATAGATCCGGCATGTGGAGCAGGATTGCAGTTGGCTGCCTTGTCAAATGTTCTCGGCAAAGAAGCATTGGGAGTGGATATTGATGAGTCAAGGGCAGGGATGGCTGCTGCCAATCAACAACTAATATCTGATTTCCTTGGCCAGCAATGTAACGCCACCATCGTCGCTGGAGATGGAACGAAAGCAGCCGAGGTCCTCAAGTTGGTTAGTTCAGAGAACAAGTACGCATTGTTCTATTTCGACCCTGCCAGACCAGTAGGAAGCACCACCCATGCTCTCGATGAGATGGACCCGAAACTCAACATCATCCTTGATGCTTGGAAACCTTATCTCAAGCATGGAGAAACAGGTCCAGCGATGGTTCTCGACCTCTCTCCTCGTCTATCATCAGAGCGGCGGGCTGAAGTGGAAGATTTGGTCGATGAAAGATGGCCCGGATTGGATAGAACCTGGCAGTGGGCCAGCAGGGGTTCAGGACGGATAGATCGTCTCAGCCTATGGCTCGGTGCTGCGGCTGATTCTGAACATGGCCGCCGATTCATTCGCATCCCACCGGATCATTTCTCAGAACCATTGGAGTTGAAAAGTGTCGCTCATTCCTTTGAAGAGCCACCAGTCCAGAAGATATTTCCGCGCAAAGGAAATCATTTGACGATCCTTGATTCTGCATTGGTTTCTTCTGGAATGGCATCAACTTGGTTGGATGGAGTTCTAGAGAATGAAGATCGAGTTGATTGGCAGGTGACCGCCGGCAGGAGACCTATCGTAACTCATGGTGAGCCTCTTCGGTTTGGACATGAACTGGATTCTCTTCTCATACAATGCACAGGGATGGTAGTATCTCTGGTACGTGCAACATTGGATGAGAATAATCTTGAATCCATTGCCGAGAAAGCGATTGATTGCGGATTCAACAAGATGACACTACGTACGTCCTTGCCACCGGAGGTCCAGCCAGTCCTGCAAAGAGGACTTGACAGAATGTTGCGTCGTTCAAGTGGCACCAAGAGTGGATTCATTACTCGGACGGGAACAGATGAACACCTGTTACTCTGTCATGAAGAATGAGTGACTGCGTTCCATTCAGTTGAACGACCACCCCATTCCGCGTCGTGCCTTTCAAATAGGGGTGGGCGGTCGCAGCGACGCCCGGGAACGTAGTTCCCACCCGATTCTCGGATCAGGTGCCACTAGGAAGGGAGGAAAAAAAGATGGCAGAAGCCCAGAACAAAGAGGTAGGAGACGATTTCTCCTATATCATCAGATTAGCAGATACAGACATAGATGGTCTGAAGAAAATACAGACAGCATTGACCAGCGTTCGTGGTATTGGAGTTCGAACTGCTGCAATGATCTGCGACATTTCAGGATTAGAACG
>CALCOQ010000225.1 GCA_937897005.1 uncultured euryarchaeote | reverse complement strand
TATGGATTATGGTGAGATTCGCGCTGCTCTCGGAAGATTCCAATTCGCCAAGGAACAGGTTGACACCAAACTAGCTGACTTGTCTGGGGGGGAGAGAGCAAGGGTTGCATTGCTCAAATTATTGCTTGAAGACAACAACATGTTGTTACTCGATGAGCCAACGAATCATCTTGATGTCGATGCCAAGGAGAGTCTGGAAGAGGCACTCTCGGAATACGAAGGTGTCATCATGACGGTCAGCCACGACCGTTGGTTCCTCGATCAAGTGGTCGACTGGGTCCTTGAATTGAAAGAAGGGAGTATCAAGATGTTCAGGGGAAATTACAGCAACTACGTCTCCAATCGCTGAGCGAGTGCCTTGGCTAGATACAACGGAATATCTGAAGCAACCATTCCTGGTCCCAGTTCCGCTTCCGCCATTTCGCCGGCTCTGCGCATCAGCCACGCAGCGAGTCTGGTTGCAGACCATGGAGACATCCCTACCGCCATCAGGCCGCCTATGGCGCCAGCAAGAAGGTCTCCTGTTCCCCCCATTGCCATTCTAGGAGAACCACCATCGCAAACCGAGTATCGCGCTCCAAGACCAAACAACTCATCAAGCTCTCCAGTACATATCAGTGCGGCTTTCTCTTCGTCAAGGCTGTTCTCTCTCCACAGCGAATAATTCAGTGCGTCCTTGAACATCTCATAAGGGGATATCTGTCCCAGCCAAGCCTTGAATTCCTTCAGTTGGGGAGTGGCTACTCCAACCAGATCCACTGGCCAAGCCGCAACCGGCATTGCATGGATGGCATCAGCATCAATCACCGTTGGAATGCCTTTACTTGCGGCGTGCACCAATATTCGTCGAACTGCCGCTATGGTCTCATCATCAGTTCCTAATCCCGGACCGATCACCAATGCCTGCACACCCCTTCCTGAGTTCATTCTCTCCTCAATCCTCTCAACACTGGCTATGCTCAAATGATTCTTGTCGGGTAATATCTCTGGAATGATCTCAGCCGGCCAATCGGCCCTTTGTGCAGCATTCTCAGGCATCGCCACATGAATCAGGTCAGCCCCCATTCTTGCAGCTGCCATTCCCGCCAGTAACGGAGCACCATGATATGGGCCTCCACCAACCACCAATACTCGACCCCTGTCGCCCTTCTTTGCGTCCGACGACAGTGGGGGGTAACGAATCATATCTCCTGGACCGGGGTCAACCGTTTCTCCCGGCCAAGGTAACTCAGCGACCTTGATGCCGCCGACACCAGGTGCATGCTGGCCATTCTCGAGGGTGAGACCGATCTTGTCAGAATGGAAAGTCAAGGTCATGTTTGCATTCAAGGGACGTGAACTCCCCCAACCTGTGGGAACATCACATGCCAAGACCCATGGAAATCCCACCTCGAATCTGGAATACAACCAATCCATCACTTCAGCGATACGGCCTCTGGGCAGGGCGGACTCACCCGGTCCACCCTGTCCTATTCCCAACATACAATCCACCAACATGAGGATTCGACGATCGGTAGGCAGAGGGCGAGACCAGCGTCCGGAATCCCAGACATGTATTGGAATATCTCCCTCAGTCAGTCGAGCACACACTATTCTTGAGGCAAGCGTCTTCTGTTCCTCATGAGTAGCAAGAACCCTTACTTTGATTTCGTGATTCTGTGCATGCATTGCGAGAAACTCTTCTGCGGCAACAAAACCATCTCCTCCATTGTTTCCAGGCCCACAGATGAACCATATCTCACCAATCAGTGAACCATGATTGATGGAATATTTCACTTCCTGTGCCAGAGCCCTGCCTGCAGCCATCATCAAGTCCAGTTCATTCACTCCCAAGGCGACTGCATTGACGTCGAAGACCTTGGTCTCCTCCCAATGCATCGTCCACCTGGCTCCAGCCATGTTCTCGTCGACCGACGCCCCACGTCTTGGGCCTTGATACTAACTGAGGTAGTCGATGGTTTGTTGAACCGACCTTCATTCGGTCACTCATGCTGGCTGAGAAGGAGGGCGGGGACTTCTCGACCTCGACAGGACCCGTACGGGTCGTTACTGCCGCTTCCTTGTTCGATGGACATGATGCTGCCATCAATGTCATGCGACGCCTGATTCAGTCCACTGGAGCCGAGGTGATTCATCTCGGCCACGACCGTTCCGCCAAGGATGTTGTGGATTGCGCCATACAGGAAGATGCCCACGCAGTCGCCCTTACATCCTATCAGGGTGGACATATGGAATACTTCACCTATATCCGTCAGTTACTCGATGAAGCAGGTTGCCAACATGTACGCATTTTCGGTGGCGGTGGTGGAACTATCACTCCACCAGAGATGAGAGACCTTCACGCCAGCGGTATTTCTCGAATCTATTCACCTGACGATGGCCGCACGATGGGCCTGATGGGTATGATTCATGACCTGATGGAGAATGCATCTGAAGTCGACCTGACCACAGAGCAGAGGATGGCAACTCTAGACGGTCCTGTCTCACCTGATGACATGTCCAAGGTCGGGTTGCTTCTCACACTTTCAGAGAGTGCTTCTAAGGAGGTGTTCTCTTCAACTCTGGAAAAATGCAGATCGAATAAGACAGATGTTCCCGTCATCGGTTTCACTGGCACTGGTGGTGCCGGAAAGAGTAGTCTGCTCGATGAATTGATGCTGAGGATACTTCGAGATAATCCAGACAAGAAGATCTGCTTACTATGTGTGGACCCGACTCGAAAACGTACCGGTGGCGCCCTGCTTGGCGACCGTATCAGAATGAATTCACTGTCTAACAATAACCTGTTCATGCGCTCTCTTGCCAGCCGAGGAAGCGGCTCCGAGATCAGTTCCAATCTTGACCAAGCCATCGAGGTGGCCAAAGCGGTTGGATTTGACCTCATCTTCTGTGAAACCAGTGGAATCGGCCAAGGCAGCGATGCCATCACCAGTGTAGCAGACCACTCACTGTATGTGATGACCGCTGAATTTGGCGCCCACACCCAACTGGAGAAGATCGAGATGCTTGATGTGGCGGATATCATCGTTCTCAACAAGTACGAGAAGAGAGGAAGTGAGGATGCTCTTCGAGCGATTCGTAAACAGGTGAGACGAAATCGCAACATGTTCGAAGGTGCGGATGAAGACCTCCCAGTTGTCGCAACCATTGCCAGCCAATTCGCAGACCCTGGAGTTGATGTGCTATGGAAGAAACTGGCCGCGACGGTTGGATTCGACGCCAGCGAACCAATTGGGTTGATTGGAGAAAGAAAAGGTGTTATTCCCTCGGAAAGAGTGCACTATCTCTCTGAGATAGCATCCTGTGTTCGTGAATACCATTCAACCAGTGTAAAGGTGGCAGCCAAACTACGATTGCTGCAGCATCTCGAGACCGCAGCCCGCGAAGTCCCACAAACAGCAGGAGACTTGTCCGAGCAGATCAATATCATTCTTGACGAGGTAGCAGATGCTCGCGACTCAGTGGCAGAGTTCCGTGTTCTTGCAGAGCAATACGCCTCTGGCGAGTACACATACCATGTCAGAGGCAAGCCATTCAAGGTCGAGACAAAGATAGAGAGTATGTCTCATCAAATGGTTCCGCGTGTCGCCCTTCCAACAATGAATGATGATGGAGAACTCTACATCTGGCTTAACCG
>CALCOQ010000224.1 GCA_937897005.1 uncultured euryarchaeote | reverse complement strand
GCATCAGTTTCTGTATTGCAGAGGATTGACCCTTCTCATCGATGGTGGTGAATGCCACTTCGGTCATGGTGTACCCATCATCACTGGTGAAACGTCGAGTCCAGACCACATAGGACATCCCCCCTCCTGCTGGTTCAATGTCTGAACTGTCAGAATATCCTGAATCCAAAGTGACATCTCCTGGCATCATCAATTTTGTTGTCATCGTACGAACGTGCAATTCGCCATTTCTCTCTGTCAAGAGATGAGCCCCATCATCATGTCCTGAATAACCAAGTGGAATCTCGTCTGTCTCATCATCAAGGTCCAGTTCTGAACCCTCACCAACGACTTCAACGTCATCGATGACAATGGTGAACTCTCGCACATTGTCACTCATGTTGTAATCATCCGCTGTCACCTGTATTCGATATCGCATCATTGGCCCTTCATCTGCCGCCATGGCGAATGAATGGACATGATATCCAATGGAATCTGAACTGCCTGGAATCACCAGTCCACTCTCACTGGATTGTACCGACCATCCTGAATCTGTCAATACCATCAACGAAAGATGAACATCAACTGCGTCACGTTTACCCAGATTGTCAATTCGACACGCCAGCTCAAAAGTCCGCATCGGAGTAGGAATGGTGGGTGAAGATAGGCATGCACCCTCCAACATGGTCAGATCCACGGCATCAGGCCTATCGATAACCGTGAAAGTGAATGAAAAAGTATTGTCTGAAACATCATTCTCACCCAATTCTCGTGAAGGGTCGATATCCAGACTCAGATTCCTGATTCCTGAATTGAGCGGTTTCCAGATGAATGAGACTTTCTTCACATCACCCGGCTCAAGATGTGAGATGCTGATGTCGATCGGCTGAGTACCACTACCCGTGTTCAATCTGATCTTGACGTTCTTTGCTGCATCATCACCATTGTTGATGATATCGGCTTCAACGAGCAGATTCGTCAACGTCAACGCATTGGAGACCGAAACACGATGCTGCATGATATCAACACTACCGAGAATGCTCAATTCAGGAGATGGTGGGTCATTATCGACCACGAACGTACGACGCAATTCATCTGAAAGAAAGCCGCTGGCATTCTCAAGTCTGACCGTGACTCGATGAGTTCCATCCTCTACCGTCTCTGAATCCCATTCAAAACTCCAGCTGCCAGAACCATAATCAACAGTTGTCAGACTATCGCCATTGGACCAATCTCCTGCATCGATGCGATACTGGATCTTGGCTGGCTCGATACCTTCCCATGTACCTCCGAAACCAGTCTCTCCAACCAATGAATCATGCCCACTGGGAGAAGTGAATGAGACCTTGTGTTCACCAATCTTGATGTTGGTGAAGGCTGATTCTGACCAATCCCCAATCTGATCCTTGGCCTTGACTTCAATCCATGCCACCTCACCGTCACCCCAATCCGCATCTGGTTTGAAATCCATGAGCCAGTTTCCAGCACCCCCTCCTGCCTTTGTCCAAGGCATCAGATCCTCACCCTCTCTCGTAATACGGAGAAATACTTCCTCGAATGTTCTACCATCCAATGTTTCGTCCCAAGTACCCTTGATCCGGGTCATCTTCTCAGTGATCATCCAACTTCCGTTACTGGGTTGTGTTATGTTGATGACCATTCCAGTTCCATTCTCTGAAGGTGGTGGAGGTACTTCACCGCCACCTTGCGTCAATCCCTCACAATCCAGTCCTCTGGCCGCATTGACCAGACATGCTGCATCTATCAATCCAAAACCCCAGTGGTCATCCCATACTTCAGAGACCGAAGGTGCATCTGCACTACCCATCACCTGACTGTTGTTCCTGATCAAGTCCTTTACTTCCTGAGGATCGAGGGTTGGATTCGCCTCAAGCATCAAAGCGATGACTCCAGAAACCAGTGGAGTTGCCATGCTGGTACCATCAAGATTCTCATACTCGTCATCAGCCAAAGGCTTCGATTGTCCTGGAAATTGTTGCTCTGTGTTGCCACTCACAGACATGATGTTGGAACCTGGGGCAGCAACATCTGGTTTGAGTTCGTCCCAATTATTGTCATCATTGTCATCATCTCGGGGGCCATAGTTAGAATATGAAGCGATGGTGTCATCACTTCGATTCACAGAATCTCGATTGTTCACTGCGGCTACGGTGATGGAGCCATCCGCCGCTGCTGGTGAAGGAACTCTACGCTTGCCATCATTACCCATCGCTGCAACCATGACGACTCCATTTGCGGTGGCGTTGTTGACTGCGCGATTCTCTGCACTCGTCTCAGTCCCATTATTTCCCGTGTCACTCTGGTCAGCAGGGTTGCCAACGCTACCAAATGACATGGATGCGATATCGATTCCCTTACTGCTGGCATTGTTTCCCCAGTCAGTATCCCTGTTATCGATGACCCATTGGATTCCATTGACCGAGTTCTGAGAATTGGTTCCTCCAAGATCAGTCAATACCTTGACATCAACCAGAAATGCACCTGGTGCTGCACCCATGTATTTTCTACTGGAGTCACCACTACCCAATGCAATTCCTGCACAGTGAGAACCATGCCCTTGAGCATCATCCGGGTCATCGCTGCCGTCCCGAAGTGAAGTGCTTGAAGTGGCATCATATCCAGCTACCCATTTTGGGTCATCATACGATGTTGGAGAAGGGTCCGGCTCATCGTCAACATCATCAAAATCATTGAGAGACCTATGTTCATTATCAACGCCAGTATCCAGAATGGCGATGACGACTCCACTGCCAGTGAAGCCCATCTCATGTGCACTTTCAGCGTAAACCTCACCTGCTCTGGCCAACACTCCTGGTGTTGCGGTATCGAGAGTAGGGACCATGACGTTCTGTTGTTCAACCACCACGACTCCGTGCAGTGACCAGATATCCACCAATGCGCTGACCGGTACTTTGTCAACTGTGATGCTATCGATTGAATTCAGAACCTGCCACCATGCTCCACCCTCAGTACCGACCCAGCCATGGGAGTGCAGGACCTCCAAGAGGCTCTCTTGTTCGGCGCTCTCTGGATGCCAGGCCCAATCAACCACGATTGCAACGGTATTGCGCCCATCTGGACCCATCATCGCTGTAGGACTGAATGATTCAAATCGGCCGTCCAACAAACGCTGTAGGCGGTCATCCATCCCGTTATGATCATCATCTGGACCGTAAGACAGCCACCACCCCCATTCCTCGGATGCTGGTCTACCATCTCGCTGATACATCCGGTCTGGAACCTTGCAAAAAGAACCATCTTCACACAACAATGGAGGGGCATGGTCAAGTATCATGGGTTCGTCATACTGCATCCCCTTTTCCTGGTTAATGGTTGTGGGGTGTGCAAGAGATTGAATGGGTATCATCAAGACGATGAGAACAATTGCAATCAGCATCCTTGAACGAGACCCTTGCACCTTCTCCACCTTCTCCACCTCCTCTTCAACGATTTTCCAATAGATGGTCTGCTTTGAGCATTCCCCGTAGACGTCCTACGGACGTCAAATAATTCAGGGCCAAGAAATGTGCTTCTGCGACTTACTGCACGAGAGTGAATGATTGCCCGGCTCACCACTCATCTTCAATGAAGCACCGCACTGTGGGCACTTGGCCTGTTCAGAAAGACGATCCAACCATGCCTCTCTTGTCTCCAACTCATCCCCTTCCTGCCTCAATCGTTCCAAGGTTCTCGCGGCTTTATCCGATAACAGATGTTCTGAGTCATTCCATGGGTTTTCGTCAAGCGATCCCATCCCACCTTTGCGATGATTTCTGGCAGCCTCGATCGCTCCGGACTGACTGGGCCCGGAATCCTTGGAATCCGGCATTACTGGACCCCCTCTTGCAATCGGTCTGCCCAATGCATAACAGACCAAGAAACCGGAAAGATGAGCGACGTGGGCTACATGCGATGGTTGAGACATTCCGTGGACCGCCCATGCACGTGCTACCTCGATACCGAAATAGAGCAGAGCGATCAATTGCACAGGCCACGGTCTGATGATTATCAGGGGAAATTCAATCTCATCTCTGGGCCACGCTGCAAGATATATTCCCAGAAGACCGAAAGCAGCACCAGAAGCACCCAGACCCAGCGAAAAGTCACCAAGATTAGCAACGCACCATGCTAGATTTCCAGCGAATGCGCCCAATAGATAGACCAGCATGAACCTCGAACGTCCCAATCTCTGCTCCAATGGAACTCCTACCAGTGCGATGATCAATGCATTTCCAAGCACATGTGTGATATCTCTCGGACTATGTATCCAGGCTGCAGTGAGGAAGCGATGCCACTCCCCCGGTTGGAATATCAGATCTGGAATCGCTACCAAGGCTATGAGAGGGTCATGCCAGCCCAGTCCAAACCACCATAGAATCCAAGTGAAGGTCTGGACCACATACACCAGCAGAATGGAGACCGTGGTTGCCAATGCCAGACTGGTCTTGTCTCTGAAGGCCATCGCGTATGGCACCACTGCCGCTATCAACATCGCTGACAGAATCAGCCAATCTCCAAGGCTGAATAATTGCCAGAGTGGTGAGATGAAGTAGACCATCTGATGGTGCACAAGGGTGACTCCGACTTGAGGACTCCTGTGATGGAACACTGAATATCAGAAAATGTCCTAGGAAGAACATTAGGGAGGTTTCATCTCTACGATTCTCCTCGAGGATTCCGATGAGCGAGGTAAAGGTGCTTCTCTCGTTAGAGAAAGTCACGGTCAACAGAGGCTTGACCACCGTACTCGAAAATTTCAGTCTGAGGGTGAACAGCGGAGAGATCATCGGCTTGAGTGGCGAGAATGGCTGCGGGAAATCAACCGTCATTGAAAGCGCTGCTGGGCTCTTGTCATTGCGTGAAGGATCTGTCAAACACCAGAGTGTCAGTGGATTGCAGGTGAGCACTGATTCCAATGGTATGCGAAAGAGATTGAACCCATTCGGACTATGCCTGCAAAAGGATTCAACCAGCGGAGAGGAGACCATCCTCGAACACCTACAGACGGCTGGTAGATTGGCAGGATATGAAATTGAACAGGATGAATTGTTGGACCTGTTGCTCTCGTGGAATCTGAAACATCGGGCTCATGACCGTATTGCCACCCTATCGGGAGGATTATCGCGCAGAGTCAGCATCCTCGCTTCCCTGGTTCCTGCAATGGTATCATCAGAGCCCATCCTGATCTTGCTCGATGAACCGGATGATGGCCTCGACAAGTCCTCAAGAGAGACTTTGGTCATTCATCTCAAGAGCCTCGCAGGAGCTGGACATGGAATCCTCATGGCCAGCCATGATGAAGAATTGATTGCCCACTCTGATAGACAGATATCCTGGCAAGGAAGCAAGATTATTGAGAGCGGAGAATCGCCGCCATTGAACACTGCTTCCAAGGCCACCATCAAGGCTCAACCCTGCAATCCCAATACTGCATATCGGTATTGGATCAGTGCGCAGGATGCGCGTACAAGAACCACGATCATGAATG
>CALCOQ010000223.1 GCA_937897005.1 uncultured euryarchaeote | reverse complement strand
GGGTCTGCCGGTCAGCAGTTCCTCTTTGCCATGTTCATAATTGCCACCGTGCGCATGATTGTAGAGAACCACGGGGAAGGGCCCTTCACCTTCTGGCAGGATGACCAGGATCGGGACAGATTCGATTCCTCCGAATTCGATTTCCCAGCGTTGGGTGTTGAGTCCATGCTCAGTCTGTTCACTGATTAAAGTGGAAGATAGTGGCGTGTCGGGATTCGGCAAGTCTCCTAACAATGATATCAGTTCACGGCGCTGTTGTTGTTGATTCAGTATTCGGTCTTCCATAGACTCCCCCCCAGTGCCTCCAATTCATCAGATTGCGGATGCGCTGCATTGTGATAATTGGTGAATTCGCCGAAGAATAACTCGCCATCAATATCGAAGAGGTCGAGTCTTGTGTAATCGACATCTTCACATAATTTCTCCGCTACCTCGACCATTTCCTCAATGTATTCAGGAGAGAATCTCTCATGCAGGTGCTTCAATTCAGTGATTCCCGGGAATCGAGGATTTGATTGCTCGATGATACTGCCATCACTGCGATAAATCGATTGTCGATGCTCCGTGAACCTTCCTACATCGATCTGAATCCACCCTACCTTGCCATGGAAGACATGGAACTTGACATCATCGGGCAAGGCTCCATCGACCGTGAGCATCTCTTCGATCATGACTCCTGCGGGAGAGATCTGCTGTGTCGCCCATTCAAGTTCCATCGCATATCTTTTCTTCAACAAGCGGGACAGTTTTCTCGCCATCCAGTTTTTGGAAACCTTCTTTCCGCGATGGTCATTCCCATTATCGATGATCTTGTAGAGTTCGCCAATACTCATCTCAGTAGCCACTTCCTTCAAGGGTTCATTTGAGTTGTTGATGAAATAGATACCATCTCCGGACCAGTGGTTCGTCTTGATGACGTACTTCTCTGGAAGTTCATCCCATGGAATCTTCACCGGCCTCTCCGTTGACCACCAAAGTAGTTCAGGAACTTTACAGGCTCCTTTGCTGAGCACATATTCACGAGCCTTGTATTTGTCCTCGAGAGTCACCAACAAGGGATTACGGTCGTGTAACATCCTGCGAAAGAGTTTCTGAGAGTACTGGTCCTTCTTGCTTTCATCATGTTTCAACCATTCCAATTTCTCCTTCTTCTGGAATGGCCACATATCGCTCACTCAGAAGTTGCCTGACGGTGCGGGATTTCAACAATTCCCCTCTTGAGGCCCGCTATCTCAGTGGGCGGGGAACTCAATGCGAGGGGCGAACCTTCAAGGGCGGCCCATTGGTCGAATGAGACTGAGGTGGACAGTATCAGAAGTCTGGTTCTCAGGACACTGTTGGTCATCGTCTGTTCGATGTTGTTGATTGGCCCTGCCATCGCAAGTCCCGATGGTCCACCAAAGGAGAATCTTGAGCAGGATGCAACAGTCGACTTCGGTTGCACCTGCCATGGAGGTGCGATTGCCTCTCCAACAGTCATTGTGAAGATCAGTGGCGTGCCTCAGGCCTATGAAGCGGGTCAGACTTACAACTTCACCATCTCATTGTCGCATGAGAGTAACGCTGCAGGGGGTTTCCTGATGACTGATAGAGGCATTGGCAGTTTCACCATCCTCGAGGATGAAGGGGTCAGAGAGGCATCGGGAGACCCCGATTCAGTTTCTCATTCAGAAGCAGGAAACGACTGGTTGGTACCTTGGACTGCACCCTCAAGTGATGTTGGCGATGTTCACTTCTCTCTGGTTGGTAATGCTGTCAACGGTGCCAACGGAGCAGATGAAGGGGATGCCTGGAATATTCTCACCTTCAGCATCGCTTCACCCGGGACCGCCACGGTTTCAGATGGAGAGGAATTGACTCTCCGCACCATCTCGGTCGGGGATTATGATAATCTGTTCAAGCAGGAGGAGGATGCAGAAGCATTGGAAGCCGCTAGGCAGGAGGAGATGTCGCACCAATACTTCGAGTTTGGAAATCTCTACTATTGGAGTACACTCTCCATCTTGATCATCGCTGCAGTTGTACAAGGTGAGTTCTATGAGCGTCGCTTCGGCGGCGGCCCTGAACATCTCGATATGCGTCTGGCTGTTCCTCAAGGAATTCGCAGAGGGCTTCTGTTCATCGGCCTCTCATACTTCTTCTTCTGGACACTGGATAGTGGCAAGGAGTATGGCTGGTCACTGGTTGTAGGGATGTTAGCACTGTGGGCTGGATATGGTGTTTATCGTACCTATTCTCAGGCCAAGGCACCTGTCAAGATTGATGACATGTTGTGACCGCAGTGGTCATGATGCAGTTGACTCTCGCCCCCATTGATGGCAACTGGTTTGCGCCTGTCTGGTGATTCCGAACGACCTATCTCATCGCATCTCGATGAATTGACAGGGAGAGCCGGATTGTTGTTATTCGCGTTGATGGCCGCATCATTGCTGTGGATGTGGTGGATCGATGATGTATTGGGAAAATATCTACAACTCCTTTCACCCTGTTCAATCGATGAATGCCTATCGGTTTATGCGCCGGCTGAGTGGGTTGCGATGCGTTGGTTGTCAATAATCCTCCTCGGACTGGTCAGCATAATACCAATCATCTGTTGGCAGGCGCTTTCATTCGCGAGGCCAGGATTACTGCCACGCGAGAGGAGGTGGTTGGGTTTCTTCATAATTCTCGGCGGCGGAACTGGGATGTTGCTCATTGTAATGACGATGGCTTGGTTGTTGCCGTATCTCATGTTGGTTGGACATGAATCAGGCGCCACTGCGGGAGTGGGGGCATCGTATGATGCGGTGGAGATGTTACGTTTGTCTCTGGCTGTGGCAGCGGTTGAAATGGTGGTGATGTTGGCACTGATGGCTTCCATTCTTGCTGGTTTCACCGGTTTGATGTCCAAGTCAAATGTGACTTGGTGGCGTTGGCGTCTACATGGCATCTCATTGCTTCTGATATGGGCGGTAATTCCTTCTCACCTGACGGGAGTGAGATTGTTGACGATGATTGCTTCAAGCACATTGTTGGAAGCGTCAATTCTTCCCTTCACAAGTTCAGTGTTCGGGAGTAGAGTTCTTCCCCATGGTGAAGGTATTCTGGATTCAGAAGGTGGATTGCGAAGGATTGCAGTGGTTTCCTGCATGTGTGCAGGTGCTTGCCCCCTCGATGCTGGGCCGTGGCTGCCTGAGTCGATGGCTTCGCATCATGTTGGTGCTCTGTGTCTATCCGCTGATGAAAGGGATGAATTGATCGAAGAAGCGAGATCACAGAGATGGACTGATATCCTGATAACAGGTTGTGATTCGACTCCATTACCCGAACATCTTCTGCAAAGTATGGATGCATTGAGTGTGAAGTTGCGTGGGTTATCTCTTCTGGATATTGCTGCATCAAGGCCAGACGGTAGAATCGACAACATCGATCTGGAACTTGCCTTGGCTGCGATTTCAGACCCTTGGCCACAAAACCGGGTCGCCGCACGTGTTCTCGACATCGATGTTGATGGGCCATTGCATATTGCTGAAACCTTTCCATGGGGGCTGGTTCTGGAATCAGGCAGTAGATTCGCTAGAACTGAAGTGGGCCCATTTAGTGATGTGGGAGACGATGTGATTCTTCACCACAGGCTACAGAATGCGTGAATTGCAGAGCATTCATGCAGAAGCCTTCTATCGGTTGGTCCGCAGGAGATTTCATCATGAAGGCTAGAATCGCCTTACCAATCGCCATCGCATTGGTGGTTCTAGGGCTGCTCGGATGGTCTAATCCAGAAGTAGTTGGTTCACTCTTTGAGGAGGTCCGAGAAAATGTCAGTTCTGATGAAGACGCAGAGATTATTGGAATCCAAGCGGAGGAGAAGTGGCTGGTCATCGTGGTGGATTTCGATGATTCACCATCACAGGTAGGTCGAGATGTTCTACAAGCCAAGGGCTTGCTCGATGGCGACAATGGCGCCCAAGGATACATCGAACAGTTGACGGGCGGAACAAGCAGTCTGGAGCTCACATATGTTGAACAGGTGATCAGGGCAACCCATGACTCAACTGATTATGGACATGATCAGGATGGTGATAGAGACGTTGGAATCATGGACGGTGGACCCGCTGCCTTGGCAGAGCAGGTGATTTCTGAAGCCGCTCATTCTGTTGACTGGGGGGAGTTTGACCTGGACGGAGATGGAGCCATCGATCGTCTGTTGATTCTACATACAGCGCGCCCACAGGAGGATGGTTCGGGCGCTTCTTCACGGATCTGGAGTCACTTTGGCCCGTTGGTCGACCCAGTTTCTGTTTCTGGGGGTCTCAAGGTCCATCATTACACGATGGCTTCACTCAGATCATCCAATTATCGAGGTACCATGATACATGAGATGTTGCATCAGATAGGTGCTGTCGACCTATACGCGGTTCATGATGAGACGGTCAGCCAGTCATGGTTTGGAGTTGGAGGCTGGGATGTGATGGCCAGTGGAAATTGGAATGGCAATGGCGCAATTCCAGCAATGCCTATGGCTGCCTCGATGCAATTGCTTGGAGTCGATAGATACACGGATGTGAACACGGATGGTTGGATAGAAGATGGCGATTCGTGCCGTTATCCCACCATTGACATCGCCCCAATCAGTCAAGGTGCTGATGCACATAGGATCAAGATCGCTGAAGGAGAATGGTTGTGGATGGAGAATCGAGATAATACTGATTTTGATTCGCGTCTTCCTGGACATGGGTTGTTGGTCAGCGTTCAGAATTCCAATGTAGGTGATCTTGAGGGCAATGCTGTGAATCATGATGTTGGAATGCCATGGTTGTATGTTGTGGAGGCCGATGGTGGTGACGAACTTCAACGAGCAGCCGACAAAGGCTCGGCCACCGACCCCTTCCAATCTAGCGATTCTTTCGGTGCATCGGGTGAAGCAGTCAGAGATTCACATGGACGTTTGGTGCAGTGGACTGCTAACATTTCAGAGGGTTCATTCAACAATCTTCTGGTGAATCTGACCCGGCCTTCATGCGACTCCACCTTTGAGGTCCTACCTCCTTCTGGAGCGGTTAGAACGTTGCCTGGTGAGTCCTTTGAATTCGCATTCAGAGGTGGAAATGGGTGCCAACCGGTGATTTCCTTGAATGTGTCAGATGGCAGGAAGGTCGTAGGAGAGTTGAGCCCAGTCGAAGGAGATGATTGGCAACAACTTTCGTTGGAGTATGATTCAGAATCCACGGCAGGAAGTAGTGGTTTCATTCAGGGCAAGGTGTCATGTGGAGATGAAGATACATGGGATATCATGATCCCGTGGTCACTCCATTCCAACCGGATACTTCCGTCTATCTTCAAGCAGGATGTACCAATTGATACCACCAGTGAGGTGCTGATTGAACTAGAGGTGGAAGGAGGTGGTGCAAGAGTGGTTGATGTAATCATCACCGGTCCATTGGCAAGGATTGTGACTGCACCAGAACAGGTTGAAATTTCTGCTGGCTCGGTCATCACCATCGCTGTTGAGCCCCAAGGCTTGGTGACTCCAGGGATGTTGGCTAGAGGTGAGGTCATGTTCGTTGATGACCTGGGGAAGGTCGAGAGCGTTGAGGTGGAATTGACCGGTGAGGGATTCAGTGGTTCAGCCGATGTGATCCGTGGTCTTCGCGACCCTTCTGTCATGTCGTTACTCGTATGCTCGCTTGCGGCCTTGTGGGTATTATTGGGGATCGAGCGGCGAAAACCGCCGAATGATGAGCCCCGTGAACACCATCAACCAGCCCAAGGTGCAGATGATTTCTATTTGACCTCGACACCATTGGTGGAGGCAGTCAGTCCTTCATCTTCCCAGCAGGATCCTTTCCATGGAGAGGAATATTGACTCCTTTCCATCAATTGCGATTGAAGTCCACAATTTGTTCACCCCTGCTGCTAGTCTTGCTCGCAGGCAGGCTTCATTCCATGAGCGAGGGTTTTCACTCTCTGTGGACACCAACCAAGGTGCATGGACCGCTGCCATCTTTGCATCGTATACCCTCCATCTGCATCCATACTTGAATCCGGGCCTTGCCAGCAACCCTCTTTCGAGCAATCCCCCGAGGAGTGCGGCATCGCCTGATGGAACTTCACCGTTCAACAGCGCCTCAAGCCAATCGGTCTCGGTCCTGTCAAGACTAACTCCACCGGATTGGGAAACACCAATATTGTCAAGCGGCCATTCCTGCGAATGAATGAATCTACCTTCCGGACTGCTCAAACCGCTGGCAAACAATTCCCTGATCAGATTCCATGTTTTTTCGTCCAACTGAGAAGGCGGAGTCAGTGTCCCTTGTGGAGATGGCCTTGTCAGCAGATAGACAGTGGTGTCATATTCTGGATCAACAACAACTGCCTCAGCACGCTGACCACTGTCCTCAACTGCTGAGACCCACTCCAGCATTTCACCCATGTCCAATGAATCGGTTGAGATGAACCACCTGACTTGAGCAGCCGGAGGTCCTGAGGATGGGTGTTCGGTTCGCTCCCACCGCATCCCCCAGGTCTTGTCATGACCCAATTCAGAATAAGGGCCATCTGGGTGACAGATCATGAGAATTTCTCCTCCAGCTCGAATGGTCTCTATCGCAACAGCCTCGCATAATGCTCGCTCATCTTCTTCAAGCATCTGTTCCATGAACCCGGCATCGGGTAATGCGATGTTCCTGTGCCAATGGCAATACAGGGCTTCTGCAGAGCGCAGAATGATGGAACCATCTTCCACGGTTCTACCCAATGCTGATTTCTGCCATAACCTACTGGATATCGGCGGGTCTATCCTCCACCCTTCTGAACATTTCACCAACGCTTCCCTGAGGTTGTTATCAGAGTCATTTTGAGGCAGTGTCAGCGG
>CALCOQ010000222.1 GCA_937897005.1 uncultured euryarchaeote | reverse complement strand
TTGGGTAGACAGAAGGTGTAACGATTGCTGTATTCGCCAAATACGTCATCATCAACCGGTTGCACATACCAGATGTAGCACTTGCCATTGGACAGATTGCTTGGTGGGATATAACTCAGATTGGAGAGATTGAAACCTGAATCGGAACGAGAATCAAATGTATTCCACCCTATTCTCGCATCGAGAGAATCATGTAAAATGTACACACGCCAAGCATCGATACTGCTGCTATTGGAATGACTCCACGAGAGTGTTGGAGTTCCTGCTGGATACAATCCGACTGTGGAGTTATCCCACAATATCTCACCATCTGGCACACCTCCGGTTGCTGCAACCTCTGCCACCGCTTGAGCGCCCGTGGCCCACGTTAGATTCAACCATGGAGGGTCACTTGTTGACTCGGTTGAAGACAACTTCACCAACCCTCGGTCATCATCCCCCACGATTGCGAATTCAATGTGAGTCGCCCCCCCGGCATGTGCTTTCTGTGCCAGATCGGTGATATCGAATTCCATCCACGAAGATACAGTGACATTCTGAACGATGAAGAACTCATCGTCACGAATATCTTCTACCGCTGATGTTGAGGATGCAGCCCAATTATTGACACCATCTCGAGTCAAACCCGTGGCACTGTCGTTCCAGGAACCATTCACTGCGTGTATGGATATCCTCTGGCTTGAGGAACTTCCCCATTCACAATAGAAATTCAGAATCGCTTGCTTCAAAGTCGCGTTCTGTGGCATTGGAATATCAGTCAATGGAATCTTCATCAGTGAGATAGCGAACGAACCATCAGCCATCTCACCACTATACAAGTAATTATCATCAGGATTGCTGACGTTGACACTCGCACCCGTGTAAGATATCCATGTATCAATGAAATTCGGAGCATTGAGGAAGGGCATTGCCTCATGGTGATGTAATTCAACCGCAGCAGTATCATTATCAATACTCCAAGTGGTCAGGTCTGGGACATGGAAGTGATTGTACTGACTCCAGTTACCTATCTGATTGGTCGAAGAGATTGCTCTGACCCTCCAGAACCAAGTCTTGCCCACACCGAGATTGACCGGCATCTGGAACGTCATGTTGTTCAAATCAAATCCACTGCTGGACCAAGAACCATATGAAAGCAGGTCTGCACTATCGAAAGAAGTGTTGGAATCGATATCAACCACGAAACCTGACACATTGGTGTTTCCGGAATAATTCCATTTCAACAAAGGATTCCTGATGGTCGACCTTTCGATACCATCCGCAACAGACCAACTGCCGTTGGCAGGACTGATTGGAACAGGTTCATTCGGTAGGGCAGAAGAACCGGGAACATACGTGAACACAAGTTCAGGACGACTGGTATTGATATTCTGATTTCCATAGAACAAGGCTTCTCTATCAACTCCACTTCCGGCTCCAAGAATTGATAATATGACATCGAAATTCTCACCATTGCGCATAGCATTCTGGACTCCGAGAGTGACATTCCATTCAGACCAGGAATTACTGCTTCCACTGATCGTTGTCGAGGATAACAATTGTCCGCGTTCCCAACCCTTGGCACCTACGGTGCCCCAAGAATTCCTTCCATCGAAGTCGTTCCATGTTGCCCTATCTTCGGTCCAGTTATGCTGTCGGCTCTCATAAGCACCGACATATGGACTCCCTCCCGTATAGGATAATTTGAGTCGGAGTTTGGCCTCAACAACCGCATAGCCATCTGGCAGATGATGCGTCAATAGATGACAACCGAATAGAATAGAGGTTTCTGCACCACCCCCATAGGTGTTGTAGGCGACCTGCATCTCTTGCTCAGAATCATAATTCGAATCTGTGGTTCCACTGTCGATATAGGTATCTTGACAACTGGGGTGTTCACCATTCGTCGATGCATTTCCATCTCTCAAAGTGAATTGATATTTGTTGTCACCAAGATATGTGGAATTCAAATCAGTGATGAAGAAGGATTGCTGATTCCAAAAACTCCAACGTCCGCTGCTATCGACCTGAGCCATCCTCCAGTAATACATTGCACCGGTCGAAAGGCCGAAACCCGAGGTGATGTTGTACGAGCCATCAGAAGGCTGGAAATCATTATCCACAGCGGTGTCAACCTCTTTCAGGATATTTCTGAACAACTTGTCATCTGAAAGTTGGAACAAAACCTCATTTCCAGAAAAGGCTGAACCATCCCATCTCAATTCAGGCGTGGTGTTTCCTGAAAGATTGTGGTCGTCAACCTCCCAGATTCCTTGTCCTCCCTTTGGAAACAATATCCCTACTTCAGATGTGGGAGAGGAAGAACCCCACTCATAAGTGATCTTGAGAGAAGGTTGGTCAGAGGAAGTTGTGGCCTCGGTACTGTGGAATGTGATATCATTTGAAGAAGCAAAGGAGCCATCCGCATCCTGACCACTCAAGATGACATCGATATTGGAAGTGCCACTAGTTTCAAAGAAATACTGAGCAAAGATTGTCCCGTTGAAACGGAACTCATCACTGGAAGCATCCATGCTGATGCTATCTATCACCGTATCGATCTCGGTATCCCAATCAGTACTATCTCCCAATGGACTGTTCCAAGTCGCATCCTCTTCTTTCCAATCAACATGATTCTCGACAGTGATCAAGGAAATCAATTCTGAACCGGTGACCGAGTCTCGGTTGAGAACCAATTCTGCGGATTTGATGGTGGCATTGGTGTGCATACCAAGATGCTGTACATTGATTTTCATCAACACTGTTGATTCTTTGTCCGGAGAGGTATCTGTTCCTACCAGCATTGAGGCTTCAGAACCCAGAGAAGTGCTCTTTTGTGAAGAATCCAATTCGACATCCCAGATGGTTTTCTCGGAAAGACCAAGGTCATCAGCATCTATACTGATGGTTGCGGTTCCATCACCATTGTCGATGATATCATGGCCAGGGAGATTGAACCAACCTTCAGACCAATCTCCAATCTGATAATTATTGATTGAACGCATTCGATAATAGAACGTGGAGCCATTGGAAAGAGCATCTCCAGAGCCTACGGACATGGAACATATGCATGATGAGCCACCGGTGAGGGTGAACATCGATGAATTTGCCATCGACGTCCAATGGTCACCGCCATCTCCATCCATTCGAAAATCACTGGATTGAGACAACTGGACCTCAACATTATCGCCAACCCAATCGACCCATGACAAAGTTGGAGTCGTATCTGCCGTCAGGATGAAATCTCCTGTCATCAAAGAAATGCCATCATCTATCCAATCTGAAGATAATGAACCAACTGAAGATGCGGTGGTATTGCCTAGAACAACGCTCAATGACGGATGCAATGAGGAATTGCTGTGATCGCTGGAATAGCATTCTGATTGTGAACCGGTTGCAGAGATGATATAGCGCCCAGAGGTCCAGTTATTCGCTGCGCGATACTGTACCTGACGAGTGACATTGAGCGAAATCGTGCCGTTGCTCAACACTGAAACACTCGGCTCCCAAGCACTTCTATCCTCACTGGAATCAGCACCGAACGAATTCCAATTCTGCGAAGTGTTCGACAATATCCAATTGGCATTCGACTCATTGAAACCACTGGTCACGTTGGTTATGTAGAACTCTGAAACATCGCCACCATCATTGAAGCATTCCAAATCGAGAGTGGCAGAATAAACGGTGTATGCTGTACTGAGATTGAAAGTGAACTCGATGAGCATTCTCGATTCAGACATTCCATCGATTCCTATCAAAGCCGTGGTATCGGAGCCATATGTCGAACTGGGGGAACTGGATTCGATGTAGGTGTCAATACTGCTGTTATAATCCCAAGTCACTGCACTACTCGGGGAATGGGAGGCCTCGGGAGATTCAGGGAATGTAGCAGGATAAAGACTAGGAACCATCATATCAGCAAATAGAAACATTGCGACGAGAATCATGGCTTTGAATGAAAATCGCGGCTGCACGGTGGTCGAAGACATGGCTATCGCTCAGCGACGAATCGGACTGAGTTATCATGGTTCGCACTTGCCGCCCGTAGGGCGGCCGTTGCAAGGAAGTCCAGTGATAAGGTTCATCGGGCCTCGCCCTCAGCCATGAGTTGCATGAGCGAACTATGGGTCGAGAAACACCGACCGCAGTCGGTTTCAGAGATTCGTGGCCAAGCCAGTGTAATCGAGCGGTTGAGCGTTTATGCCAAAAAGACCGACTTTCCACATCTACTCTTCGCTGGCCCCCCAGGGACTGGTAAAACCACTGCTGCAATGGCTCTTGCAAGAGATGTGTTCGGTAAGGGATTCAGAGAAAACCTGTTGGAGATGAATGCCAGTGACGAAAGAAAACTGGAGAGTATCCGGACCAAGGTCAAACAATTCGCACGAACCGCCCCCCTTCACGGAGCCGCATTCAAGATCATCTTTCTCGACGAAGCCGATGCCTTGACCAATGATGCTCAGGGCGCGTTACGAAGAATCATGGAGAAATATGCTGAAACATGCAGATTCATCCTGTCGTGCAACTACTCCTCCAAGATCATCGAACCCATCCAGTCTCGCTGCGCAGTCTTTCGTTTCAGACCATTACCAGATGATGATGTAGCAGAACAGATTGGATATGTTGCAAACTGCGAGGGAGTTGAACTCGAATCTGATGCCGCTGAAGCGATAGTGATGATCAGCAGGGGAGATATGCGCAAGGCGATCACCGCCTTGCAGGTTGCTGCAGCGCTCGATCCTCATATCACCAGAGCGATGATCTATGAAACCAACGCCACTGCCCCTCCAGAGGCGTTACAAGGATATCTCTTGGCCTGTAGAGAAGATGGATTCCACGCTGCACGAAGGAGATTGCGAGAATTGTTGGATAAATTCGGACTTGCTGGAACCGACATGGTCAATCAATTACATCGTGAACTGTACAATTCAGAATTCCTCAGCGAAGCCGCTAAACTGGACCTGACCGAGTTGATGGCAGAGATAGATTTCCGCCTCGTGGAAGGTGGTGGAGAAGAACTCCAACTAGATGCGATGACTGCCAGAATCTGCCAAGCATTGAGGGTTTGAGTTTCAATTGCCACCCTCATTTTCTCAATTGAAGTTTTTCACTTTCAACTTGCTGAGATGACCGTCTTGGAAAAGAAGGTCTATTGAAACCGATTCGTAGTGTTGGGATGGAAATGAGAACTATCGTGAGAACATGTATGGATACACTGTGTTGGACCCCACTGATATTCTGGGTCAGAGCAGAACGGAGAAGAAAAATTGAATCGCTGAGGTATAGCCGCAGAGCACGACTGATATGTCAACGACTTCTCGATGAATATTCGGAATTATTCGCAGCGTGAAAATCATTCTTGAATCACTGAATTGCTCAAGAATCTTCTTCGACCTCGAGGATTGGTTGACTGACCACAAGATTCCATTCATAGGAACGCGAGTTTTCCCAGGGGTTTCCATCTTCGGTCAGGGTCAATTCGATGAGATATGTACCTTCCATCAGACCACTGGTAGATAATCGAATGGCGATTCCACGGTCGAAATCATGTGAAATCAGGGTCGGCCAAGCCAATTCGTTTGCTGAAGCATTCAGTGAATCACCCCATTGAGTCAGATTATCAAAGCGTTCTTCAGAAATGGTCAACGAATCTATGGCGCCATCAGGCATGGTCAATGAAGATGCCAACCTGACAGCATCCACATCTGAATTATCTCTGATTCCAAACAACAACCAGACTTCTCCATCAATACTCTGTTCACCTTCATCGAGAATGAATTCAATCTGGGTCTTTCCATCTAGGTCACTGTCTGTCAATCTCATCTCCTGACCATCGATGACGACAACCGCCCATGCACCAGCCACCTCAGGGTCACCGACATCAGCGAATGGTGGGTTCGATAACAAGAAGGTCAAGGCAAGCCAAGTGAAGATATGTAGGAAGGAGGCTCGAAACCAGGTTCCCTTGCCATAGTGTTCAACCAAACCTTCAGACATGACCATTCGGTGAAGTGGAGGCAAGAGGAAGACCATCGCCATAGGCATGAACCACAACAAGTCCTTGCTTCCAGCAGGATCGACATTCGGCATCACCACATATCTCATTATCAATGATACCACGATGGCGAAGGCGATGACCAACCACATCGAATACATATCAGCACGCTCTTTGGAAACGTGTTTGACAGGATCGAAAGGTTCGATTCCATGGTCTCTTCCAGAGCGGCCCTTCTTATCGCCACCCTTGCCCTTCTTGCGTGAACCACGGTCTGCTCGTGCCGCCGACATCGCCGTCTGCATATCGACCATGACGCCTGCGACCCGCGGTCCGCCTTTCTATCCTACGGCATCGAATTGACTGAATGCTTCAGCAATCGGAAGGAGGGTGATGGCTGGACTGAGCGAAGCGAAGGAAGTGCGAGCCCAAGCTCTCGAAAGATACGACTCTGTATGACTCATCGTGGTGCCGGGAGCGGGGGGCAAGGACTGGACTGAGCGAAGCGAAGGAAGTGCGAGCCCAAGCTCTCGAAAGAT
>CALCOQ010000221.1 GCA_937897005.1 uncultured euryarchaeote | reverse complement strand
GGCCTCCAACGAATCCGGATCAAGAGCCTGGTCTTCGGAGCCCTCAGCCCTCTCAGCCAATCCCGAGATGGTCTCATCTTCCTTTTCATCGGCATCCACGGTGAACTGGATTGCATCAGCAGCGGCCTTGGTGCGAAGGTAATACATCCCGGTCTTGAGACCACTTCTCCAGCCATGGAAGTGCATTGAGGTCACCTTGGCAAGATTGGCATCCATCATGTGGATGTTGAGACTCTGACTCTGGTCGATGTAAGGTCCGCGCTGAGCAGCCATATCGATGATGATACGCTGCTTTATCTCCCAGGTGGTCTTGTATAGGTCTCGAATCTTCAATGGAATCTCTTCAATTCCCTGAACACTCCCCTTGTTCAAAAGAATCTTGTTCTTCAACTCCATGCTCCATACTCCTGCTCTGATCAGATCCTTCACCAGATGCTTGTTGACGACTATGAACTCGCCAGAAAGAGTGCGGCGCACATAGAGGTTGGATGTGAAGGCCTCGAAGCATTCATTGTTACCGAGAATCTGGCTGGTCGATGCGGTAGGCATTGGAGCCAGCAGCAATGAATTTCTCATTCCATGCTCGGCTATCTCTGCCTTGAGCGCATCCCAATCCCAACGGCCGGAATCAGGGGTGACCCCCCACAGGTCGAATTGTAACAGTCCCTCGCTTGCAGGAGAACCCGGATAGGTCTCATAGACACCTTCCACGATGGCTTCGTCCTTCGATGCAGTACAGGCTGCGAAGTAGATGGTCTCGAAGATATCCTTGTTCAATCGACTTGCCTCATCGCTCTCAAAATCGAGTTTCATCATCGCGAACGTGTCTGCAAGACCTTGGACTCCCAAGCCGATGGGGCGATGACGGAAATTGGAACGTCGTGCCTCATCAACTGGATAATAGTTGACGTCTATGACCCGGTTCAGATTACCCGTGGCGTGATAGGTTACATCGAACAACTTCTGATGATCAAAGGTGCCATCTACGGTGACGAATCTGCACAGAGCGATGCTGGCAAGATTACAGACCGCTACTTCATCTGGAGCTGTGTACTCAATGATCTCGGTGCACAGGTTGGAGGAACGGATGGTACCGAGATTCTTCTGGTTGGATTTGGCATTGGCAGCATCCTTGTACAACATGTATGGAGTGCCGGTCTCGATCTGAGACTGCACCACGTGGTCCCACAGTTCTCTGGCTCTGATGGTTCGGCGGGCCTTGCCTTCACTCTCATACTTGGCATATAATGCTCGAAATTCATCACCGTGGACATCTTGTAAGCCTGGACATTCATTGGGACAGAACAGACTCCACTCGGTATCTGCTTCAACTCTCTCCATGAACAGATCTGGAGTCCATAGTGCATAGAACAGGTCCCTCGCTCTCATCTCTTCCTTGCCATGATTCTTGCGCAGGTCAAGGAACTCGAAGATATCAGGGTGCCACGGCTCCAGATAAACAGCGATCGAACCCTTGCGCTTGCCACCACCTTGATCGACATAACGAGCGGTGTCGTTGAAGACCCTGAGCATCGGAACAAGGCCATTACTGGTTCCATTGGTCCCCTTGATGTATGATCCCTTGGAACGAATGTGATGCACTGAAATCCCGATTCCACCAGCCGACTTGGATATCATGGCACACTGCTTGAGAGTATCATAGATGCCATGCAGAGAATCATCTTGCATCGTGAGCAGGAAACAACTCGACATCTGCGGCATTGGAGTTCCAGAATTGAACAGAGTTGGTGTTGCATGGGTGAACCATCCTTCAGACATCAGATCATAGGTCTCCAATGCCTTGGTGATATTCTCCTTGTGTATACCAACTGCGACTCGCATCAACATCTGTTGAGGGCGCTCTGAAATCTCACCATGCATCTTCAGCAGGTATGAGCGTTCAAGAGTCTTGAAACCGAAGTAATCGTAATTGTTGTCTCTCTGGTAATTGATGTATTCATCCAGAACAGCGGAGTTTTCTTGAACGATTTCGTGAACCTCCTTGGATATCAACGGAGCATGCAGGCTGGACTCGGGGTCGATGTAGGAATGCAGTTGTGCAATGTTCTGAGAAAAGGAATCATTGGTTGAACGATGGAGGTCATCGATAGCGATGCGCGATGCAAGGATGCTGTAATCCGGATGATTGCTGACCAGACTGGCTGCAGTCTCGGCAGCAAGTTGGTCCAGTTCTCTTGTGGTGACTCCGTCATATAGTCCTTCAATCACTAATTTTGAAACAAGTCCAGGGTCAACCCAATTCAAATCAAGGTCACTTGAAAGCCTCTCCAACTTCTCAAGAATAGCATCGAATCGGACCGCTTCTTTCTCTCCTTTACGATTGACGACCTGCAAACCCATTCTACACCACCTCCTTCG